>CADDZF010000078.1 GCA_902812445.1 Methylococcaceae bacterium
GTATTCCTTCGCTGCACCAAATGCTGCTATGAACCCTTTGCTTTATAAAGCCCACCCATTCCTTTACCAATCCATCGACCTTCTGCTCCATTCCACGTCGCACACCTTCCTCGACCTTGCACGGTTGGTTTGCGTCTATCTCGTCGTTAATCTTCCTTGGACGCTGGGCTTGCGCTGGGCGATCGCGAAAGTGGCGGGTCTGCGCTTATCCTGGTTCAAAGCCTACGCGCTGGCATTGATTTCGATCCCGTTTTATCTGCCGCTCATGCTGACACTGCTGAGCGCTGTCGCCTCGCATTCGTTTCATTTCGGTGAACGGTATATTTTACTGTTCACGATAGGTGTGACCGTACTGATGTTTGCCGGAATCTATGGCGTGTCAATTCGATACGCTGGAGCTAAAGCTGAATGGATAGGCTTGCCGGCCGGCTTTGCCATCGCCGCGGTTCTGCTGCTGCTCTCCATTGCCTACAGTGTGTTATTGCTGTGGCTCAACACGATCGTCAAGGTTTTTTAAGCGCAATCCTTCATGTCCCGGCGCGGAAAGAGCTCGGCAGATCTCTCCAATCAGCGAGGCGGAGGGGAATCCGACGATGGGAATAAGCCTACTCAAATAGTTGTTGGTAGAGCAAGGACAACGCATGCCGACCCAGGCAGCCGGCTCTTTTTAGGCGATTTTAAGTGCCAGAAATCCGCTCGTTATGGCGGCTTGGCTTGATAGAACGCTGCAAAAATGGGCGGGAGAGAATTGCTCCCGCCCATTGTTCAACAGCGATGGGACGAAGCTACTTGGTCATCTTCAGATGGCTGACGGCTTCCTCGGCCGGTTTCGTTGCCATGTCGGCATGGCCCATGTCGCCGTGCTTGATTGCCTCTTGCAAGGATTTGACGGCCGCTTTGACGTGCTCGTCATTGGGGTTTTCCTTTAGCGCGGCGTTGGCGTGCTCCAAGGCGACCTTCGCATGCTGGCTCACCAGGTTGGCATGGCCGGCTTTGCCGTGCTCAACCGCGACATTGGCGTGTTCGAGCGCCAGAGCTTTGTGGTTTTCGGCAGCATAGCTAAATCCCGCACCTGCCAGCGCCAACGTGAATATAAGCGAGATGGCTCTAAACATACGTTTCATAGTTTATTCTCCATTGCATTGTTAGCGTCTTATTGTAAACGTAGCTATCTCATCCGTAACTTCGCTTCCCTCGAGGAGGTCCAAAATGACTTCTTTTTAAGGGAACGTTGATGAAGTCAAGACGAAATTTTGGACTGTCCATCAGCTTAATGGTTTCGCCTATGGACACAATAATTATATCAATCACCGAACGCCAAGACCATCGCCGCTCGGATGACGCACGTCGCCGCCATGGCATTCGGGAAAGCGGCCAGCGGCGCGGTTCACCGCGGGCGCCGGGCTACGGGGCTTACAACAAGGGAACAATCAGCAGCGCCACGATGTTGATAATCTTGATCATCGGGTTGATAGCAGGGCCCGCAGTGTCTTTGTACGGGTCGCCCACGGTATCGCCGGTCACGGCGGCTCGGTGGGCGTCGGAGCCTTTGCCACCGTAGTTACCGTCTTCGATGTATTTTTTCGCGTTATCCCAGGCACCGCCGCCGGTGGTCATGGAGATGGCGACGAACAGACCGGTGATGATCGAGCCGATCAAGACACCGCCCAAGGCTTCCTTGCCCAGTATCAATCCCACGAGCAGTGGTACCGCGATGGGGAGCAGGGAAGGTAGGATCATTTCCTTGATCGCCGCCTTGGTCAGCATGTCGACGGCGCGAGAGTAATCCGGCTTGGCCTGGTATTCCATGATGCCGGGAATGTCCCTGAATTGCCGTCGCACCTCATTGACGATACCGCCCGCCGCGCGGCCTACCGCCTCCATCGCCAAGGCGCCGAAAAGATAAGGGACCAAGCCGCCAATAAAAAGGCCGACGATAATCATATGGTTGGAAAGATCAAAGCTGATATTACCGCCCAGGTTATGCGTATAGTCAGCGAACAAGACCAGCGCGGCCAGTCCCGCCGAGCCGATGGCATAGCCCTTGGTGACCGCCTTGGTGGTATTGCCCACGGCATCCAGGGGATCGGTGATGCTACGGATGGCATCCGGCAGATCGGCCATCTCGGCGATGCCACCGGCATTGTCGGTGATGGGACCGTAAGCGTCCAGCGCGACGATCATGCCGGTCATGGACAACATGGCGGTCGCGGCGATGGCGATACCGAACAAGCCAGCCAGTGCATAGGCGCCCCAGATGCTGGCGCAGACGGCTAATACCGGCAGAGCGGTGGCTTTCATCGAGATGCCGAGTCCGGCGATGATGTTGGTCGCGTGGCCGGTCGTGGAGGCTTCAGCGATGTGCCTGACCGGCTTATACTCGGTGGCGGTGTAATACTCGGTAATTACCACCATCGCGGCGGTCAGGGCGAGTCCGACCAAGGCGGCAAGATAAATGCTAAACGAAGAAATCATCACCCCGCCTATGCTGACGCCGCGGCCCAGCATCGCGAGGGTAACCGGGTAGAATGCCAGGGCTGCGAGTCCTCCGGAAACGATCACACCTTTATAAAGGGCGCTCATGATCTTTTTTCCAGGGGAGATCTTGACGAAAAACGCGCCGATAATCGAGGCGATAATGGAAACCCCGCCCAAGACCAGTGGATAAACGATGGCGTTTTCCAAGTTTCCGGCCAGCAGGCCGGCCAGCAGCATGGTGGCGACGATAGTGACGGCGTAGGTTTCGAACAGGTCCGCTGCCATACCCGCGCAATCGCCCACGTTATCGCCCACGTTATCGGCGATTACGGCCGGATTGCGCGGGTCGTCCTCCGGAATGCCCGCCTCGACCTTGCCGACCAGATCGGCGCCAACGTCAGCGCCTTTGGTGAAGATGCCGCCGCCCAAACGGGCAAAAATTGAAATCAGCGAGCCGCCGAAGGCGAGGCCTACCAATGCGTGCAGAGGATCGGTAACGTTGGTCGCCTTGAGCAGCGCATAGTAACCGGCAACGCCGAGCAGACCCAAGCCGACCACTAACAATCCGGTGATGGCACCACCCCGGAAGGCGACGATAAACGCGGCATTCATGCCCCCGCTCGCGGCTTGCGCCGTACGCGTGTTGGCGCGCACCGAGATATTCATGCCGATATATCCGGCAGCGCCCGATAGCACCGCGCCGATGGCGAATCCGATGGCGACCGACCAACCTAACCCGAACCCGATGAGCAAGAACAGCACGCCGCCGACCAGCCCGATGGTTTTGTATTGCCGGTTCAAATAAGCCTGCGCGCCCTGTTGAATCGCCGCGGCGATCTCCTGCATGCGAGCACTACCAGCGGGTTGCGCGTTGATCCAGGCAATCGAGAGGATGCCGTAAATGATGGCGGCGATCGCGGCGGTAAACGCGAATGCGGTACCCCAGTTGAGGACGAAACCGATCAACAGAAATTCGATCAATCCCAAAATGCTGATGATCGAGCTGCGGCGGTCATGCGCCACGGCTTCAATCGCTTGCTGGACGCCGGCCACGAGTGCGTTTGGCATAGGTTTACTCCTTTATTATTGGATTATTGGCTCGACTATGCGGGGAGCGAGCGGAGAAGTTTTGTTATATCTTGAAAGCGGTGTTCAGTTTTTTCTCGACCGGCATATTTTTCAACACAACATAGTCTGGCACGCCGTTCCGGTACGGCGGGTAATCCTCCCCTTCTATCAGCGGCTGCAGATAGGTGCGGCAGGCAGCGGTGATGCCGAAGCCGTCGTCGCTGATATAGTCGCGGGGCAGTCCTTTCTCGACGTTGGCCACATCCGCCAGATTGGCGGATCCCAAGGTCCAGCGATACGGCGTATCCGACACACGCACGAGGGTGGGCATAACGGCGTTCTTTCCCTCCATCGCCAGATCGACGGCGGCTTTGCCGACCGCGTAAGCGTGTTCCACGTCGGTTTTCGATGCGATATGGCGAGCGGCGCGCTGCAAGTAATCGGCGACCGCCCAATGGTATTTATGGCCGAGCGAGTTCTTGATCATATCGGCGATGACGGGCGCGGCGCCCCCGAGCTGGGCGTGGCCGAACGCGTCCTTGCCACCCGCTTCGGCGACGAACTTGCCGTCGGCGCGTTTTACCCCTTCTGAAACGACGACCGAGCAATAGCCATAGGCTCTTACGTTTTCGTCGACTCTGGTGAGAAATTTTTCCTGATCGAAAGGCACTTCCGGGAACAGGATGACCAGCGGAATATCGTGCTCTTCATCGGCGGCGAGCCCGCCGGCCGCAGCGATCCAGCCCGCGTGGCGACCCATCACTTCGAGGACGAAGACCTTGGTCGAGGTGGTCGCCATTGATCTCACATCGAAACTGGCTTCACGGGTGGAAATCGCGATGTATTTCGCGACCGAGCCGAAACCGGGACAATTGTCCGTGATCGGCAGGTCATTATCCACCGTCTTTGGGATGCCGATACATGTGAGCGGATGATTCAGTTGCTCGCCGAGCTGGGAAACCTTGTAGGCGGTATCCTGAGAATCGTTACCGCCGTTATAAAAGAAATAGCCGACGTTGTGCGCCCTGAATACCTCGATCAGGCGCTCGTACTGCGCCTTGTTCTCCTCCAGTCCCTTTAGCTTGTAGCGGCAGGAGCCAAACGCGCCGGAAGGCGTGTAACGCAAAGCCGCGATGGCCGCCTCGGATTCCAGGCCGGTGTCGATCAAATCTTCGGTCAGCGCGCCGATGATGCCGTTACGCCCGGCGTAGACCTTGCCGATGCGATCGGGATACTGCCGAGCGGTCTCGATCAGGGCGCAGGCGGATGCGTTGATGACAGCGGTAACGCCGCCAGACTGTGCGTAAAAGGCGTTTTGGGCTTTCATGGCGATCCGGAAAACGGTGGTTGTTGGAATCAGTAGCCGTACATTAGAACAATTAGGCAGCCAGCACAAGATTCGCTCGGGGGCGCTCCAGTCATGTCCGGGAGCACCGTAGGCGCTCGTTGCGGGCAAGGATAGGTAAGCGTAGGAGAAAGGCGCGGTTTCTTAGGCCCGCCGGAGCGGAGCGTAAAGCAGGCACGGGCCAGGCGTTCAAATTCCGATTAGATCATCCGATTAGATCAACAGCGTGATGAATCGTTGAGCGCGGAAGCGTTGCGATGGCGAAAGGCCTATCGTTGAGCGAATTGGGTCAGTTTGGCAGCTTTTTGAGCCGGATCGGAGCGGACAGAATCCAGCGTGACATAGGACACGTCTTTCCATAACTGCTGAATCCAGCGGGGGTCCGGTTGCCAGTCTCCCTGTTTGAGCCAATCGACGATGGCTTTGGCGACGTCAGGGTATGCGACCTTGACGAACTTACCCTCACTCAGCCAGTGGCCCACTGCTTTGGCATCGAGCTCGGGCATCACCATACCCAGTTGCAACCGCTCGAGCGCCAGGGCGTTGGAGAGTTGTTCCAGCTGTGCCTTCAATGGCTTGACCAGCAGCTTTTTCCCCATTTGCAGCGCCTCGCCGGCCAGCTCGAAACCGGCGTTGGAAATGACCCCGGCGCTGTCCCGTAAATCGTTTTGGAACCCTGCCCGGCAAAGCTGCTTGATGTGGACATGATGCGGTTTTTCGGAGGTCATGTTCGCGCTGTAAACGTGAAACTCGAAATCTTTGAAGCGGGCCAGCAGCTTCACGATGTCGCCGATTTCCTCGAACGGCAGATAGACGAGAATCTTGTCCTGGCGAAGGATTTCCGGCTCCGCCGGCGTTTCGATGATCGGCGGTAAAATCGCCTGGTTGAAATGGTGCCAGTGCAGGCCGAGTCCGAATTCAGCCGGAGCGAAGTATTTCATGACCGTCCGCGAGATGAAGTCATCGCCGGTAAGCGGAATCTCGTAGTTGAAGGCGTATTGATGCCCCAGCCCGATCACACGGACCTTATTCAGCCGTGCCGCCCAGGCGGTGACGGGCTCAAAGTCGGTGATGACCAGATCATAGTGAGAGACATCCAGTGAGCGTATGTCTCGAATGAAGGTCGGCAAGTTGTTGTGGAGGGCGGTTCGGACATACCGCACGCGGCCTGATCGAGTGACGAAAGTCAGCCCGCGGCGCCATTGATAGTCGCCGAACGCATCCATTTCGAAGAGCTGTTCCCACGGCCTGCCGGAAAAAAGGTAGGTGACCTCGATCCCAGCTTTCTCGAGCCAGGGCGCCATGACGCGCGCTCGGGAGATATGGCCATTGCCGGTCGCCTGGACGCCGTAGAGTAGCTTCACGAAAGGACGATTTCCAGGCTGAGCAGGGCGATTCCGGTGCCGAGCGCCCCGCCCATCAGGATATCGGTCGGAAAGTGGACGCCGAGAAAGATCCTCGACAGGCCGACCAGTCCTGCCCAGCCGAATAGAAAGATCCCGGCCGGTGGGTAGAAGAAGCTGCTTAAGGTCGCCATGAGGAACGCAGCGGAGGTATGTCCGGAGGGAAAGCTGAAGCGGTCCGATGGAACGATGAAGCTATGAAAATTCTGCAGCGCACTGGCAGGGCGATTGCGTCGACATCCATTCTTGATGAGGAAATAGCAAGACCGCTCGACCGCAAACGCCAGCAGAACGCTGTAAAGGAGCAAGTTCGCCTCAACGGTGCCAAGCCAGTACAGCAAGAGAGCCAGGAGCGCGTACAGATGTCCATCACCGGTGTGGGAAATCGCACGACTTAAGCGAAGAAAAACATCATGGTGCTTTCGCTTCAAGAACCAGGTAAACATCGAGACATCATACTGATGAATGGATTGAATCAGTTTCATGATGAGGCCTCCGTTTCTATGATCGCTGGAAATTCATCCTGAGTCTAGCTACCTGGTGTGACAGCGTCATGAACGGGCGATGAAGCGCGCATGATGGGCGTAGGAATGCCTCGCCCGTGGTCCGCCTGCATCTCTTGACGGTGACGATAAATATCAGTACTTTAACTGGCTATTTCAATCGGATCTCGCAGTCGGGTGGGCGTTGCGTACGCTCCTGTTGCTTTTTAAGAGGACCATGAAGTCGTGGAGTTGAATGGCGCGGAAATCGTCGTCCAGTGTCTCAAAGACGAAGGTGTTGAATACCTGTTCGGCTATCCGGGCGGGGCAGTGTTGCATATTTATGACGCCCTATTCAAGCAGGATGCGGTAAAACACATTCTGGTGCGGCATGAGCAGGGTGCGACCCACGCCGCCGATGGCTACGCCCGTTCTACCGGCCAACCCGGCGTGGCGCTGGTGACATCCGGGCCGGGCGCGACCAATGCCGTGACCGGCATCGCGACAGCCTATATGGATTCGATTCCGCTGGTGGTGCTCTCCGGCCAGGTGCCTACGCCGGTCATCGGCAGCGATGCGTTTCAGGAAGCGGACATCGTCGGCATTACACGGCCTTGCGTAAAGCATAACTTTCTCGTCAAGGACGTGCACAAGCTGGCTGAAACGATCAAGAAAGCTTTCTATATCGCCACGACCGGCAGGCCGGGGCCGGTGCTGGTCGACATTCCCAAGGATGTCACCAGTCCGGCGATCAAGATACCGTACGAGTATCCCAAAACGGTCACGCTGCGCTCGTACAATCCGGCCGTGAAAGGCCATCGCTGGCAGATCAGGAAGGCGGTCGATCTACTGCTCGAGGCCAGGCGTCCGATGATTTATGCGGGTGGCGGGGTGATCCTCGGCAACGCGTCCGCCGTTCTGACCGACTTCACCCGCCTGTTGGGTTTTCCGATCACCAATACGCTCATGGGACTCGGCGGCTATCCCGGAACGGATCAGCAGTTCGTCGGCATGCTGGGAATGCATGGCACTTACGAGGCCAATATGGCGATGCACGAGTGCGACGTGCTGCTTGCTATCGGGGCGCGCTTCGACGACCGGGTAACCGGCAAGATCAGCGAATTCTGCCCGCGCGCCAAGATCATCCATATCGATGTGGATCCCGCTTCAATCTCCAAGACCGTGCGCGTTGATATCCCCATCGTCGGACAAGTTGGGCCGGTTCTGGAGGACATGATCGAGATGATCCGGTCGAGCACAAAAGTGCCCGACCCGAAAGCGCTCTCGGACTGGTGGACGCAAATCGCGCGCTGGCGCGGCATCGACTGTCTGCGCTACGACGGCAACAGTTCAATCATCAAGCCGCAGTACGTGATCGAGCAGCTGTACGAAGCGACCGCGGGCGCTGCCTTCGTGACTTCGGACGTCGGCCAGCATCAAATGTGGACGGCGCAGTTTTACAAGTTCGACCAGCCACGCCGGTGGATCAATTCGGGCGGACTAGGCACGATGGGCTTCGGCTTGCCGGCCGCCATCGGCGTCAAGCTGGCACACCCGGAATCTGAGGTGGTCTGCGTCACCGGCGAGGCGAGCATCGTCATGTGTATCCAGGAGCTATCGACCGCTCTGCAGTACATGACGCCCATCAAAATAGTCAACCTGAACAACCGGTATATGGGCATGGTGCGCCAATGGCAGGAGTTCAACTACGAGAGCCGCTACTCGCACTCGTATCTGGCGACCCTCCCCGATTTCGTCAAGCTGGCCGAGAGTTTCGGCCACGTCGGCATGCGCATCGAGAAGCCGAGCGAAGTTCGCGCCGCTCTCGAAGCGGCGTTCGAGCTCAGCGACAGGACAGTTTTCTTGGATTTCATTACCGATTCCACCGAGAACGTCTATCCGATGATCGAAGCCGGTAAAGGCCACCACGATATGCGCCTGTCTCCCTGCAGCTCGGTCGAAAGAGAGCTCGCCTGAAGCCCATGCGTCATATCATTTCCATCCTGATCGAGAACGAATCCGGTGCGCTTTCCCGCGTCGCCGGGCTGTTTTCGGCTCGTGGCTACAATATCGAGTCGCTCAGCGTGGCACCCACCGAGGACGCCAGCCTCTCGCGCATGACGCTGGTGACGTCCGGCAGCGATGAAATCATCGAGCAAATCACCAAGCAGCTCAACAAGCTGATCGAAGTGGTCAAGCTGATCGATATTTCAGAATCCGCGCACATCGAGCGCGAGCTAATGATGTTAAAGGCGCGAGTTACGGGCGCCGCGCGCGAGGAAATCAAACGCTTGGCGGATATTTTTCGCGGCAACATCATCGATGTCACGCCGAGCACCTATGTCATCGAATTGACCGGTGAGAAATCCAAGCTGGATGCGTTCATCCAGGCGGTGGACGAGCGTGCGATCATCGAAGTCGTGCGCTCCGGCACTACCGGCATTTTGCGCGGCGACAAAGGGCTGCGGCTCTAATTCTTAGAGTGGCGGCCACACAATGTTTCTTAACGACATCGTCGAGGAAGCTCCATGCAGGTTTATTACGATAAAGACGCCGATCTCTCGATCATCCAGAAAAAGAAAGTCGCCATCATCGGCTATGGCTCACAGGGCCACGCTCACGCCAATAACTTGAAGGACTCGGGCGTCGAAGTCGCGGTCGGTTTAAGACCCGGCTCGTCTTCCGCCGCCAAGGCCGAGAACGCCGGCTTGAGCGTGTTTCCGGTCGCCGATGCGGTCAGGTTCGCCGACGTGCTGATGGTGCTCGCCCCGGACGAGCACCAGGCGAAGCTTTATAAGGAAGACATCGAGCCGAACATCCAATCGGGGGCTGTATTGGCATTCGCCCACGGTTTCAATATTCATTTCGAGCAGATCGTGCCGCGGCCTGACTTGGATGTCATCATGATTGCACCCAAAGGTCCCGGTCATCTGGTCCGTTCGACTTATACCGAGGGCGGCGGCGTGCCCTCGCTCATCGCCATTTTCCAGAACGCTTCGGGACAGGCCAAGGAGATTGCTCTGTCCTATGCCTCGGCCAACGGCGGCGGACGTGCCGGCGTCATCGAGACCACGTTTCGCGAAGAAACTGAAACGGACCTGTTCGGAGAACAGACGGTCCTTTGTGGCGGTTGCACGGCTCTGGTTCAGGCCGGCTTCGAGACTCTGGTAGAGGCGGGCTACGCCCCGGAGATGGCGTACTTCGAATGTCTGCACGAATTGAAGCTGATCGTCGATCTGATGTACGAAGGCGGTATCGCCAACATGCGCTATTCGATTTCCAATACGGCCGAGTATGGCGACCTGACCCGTGGCCCGCGTATCATTACCGATGAGACGAGGCAGGAAATGAAGAAGATCCTGAAGGAAATTCAGAGCGGCGAATTCGCCAGAGAGTTCATCATGGAAAACCAAACCGGCGCCGCCACGCTGAAGGCTAAACGGCGGCTGGGTCGCGAACACGCCATCGAACGCGTCGGCGAACGTCTGCGCGCAATGATGCCATGGATCAAGGCCAACAAGATCGTCGATAAATCCAAAAACTGAAACCGATGTTTCGATACGATACCGCCGCGCGGGGCGCAGCGCACTGATGATGGAAGACGTTACTTCCCCCAAACGGCGGCGCGGCATCTATCTGCTGCCGAATCTGTTCACGACTACCGCGCTGTTTGCGGGTTTCTATGCCATCACGGCGGCGATCAACCATCATTTCGAGCTGGCTGCTATCGCGATTTTCGTGGCCATGGTGATGGACGGGCTGGACGGCCGCGTGGCCAGGCTGACCAACACCCAGAGCGAGTTCGGCGGCGAATACGATAGCATGGCGGATTTGATCTCCTTCGGCGCCGCGCCCGCCCTGGTGATCTATGTTTGGTCCTTGTCCAGCCTCGGTAAGCTCGGCTGGGTCGCCGCCTTCGTGCATACGGCCGGTGCGGCGCTGCGGCTGGCGCGCTACAACACGCAGATCGGCACCGCAGACAAACGCTATTTTCAGGGCCTGCCCAGTCCTTCGGCGGCGGCCCTCGTGGCCGGGTTCGTCTGGGTCTGTATCGAACACGGTCTGGATGGCGAGTCCCTGCGCTACTTTTCGCTCATCATCACCGTGCTGGCGGGCCTCTTGATGGTCAGCAATATTCGCTATTACAGCTTCAAGGACATCGACCTGCGCGGCCGGGTGCCTTTTATCCGATCGATTCTCGTCATGCTCGCATTTGCCGTTATTTTTGCCAACCCGCCGTTGATGCTGTTTCTGATTTTCGCGGTCTATGCGACTTCAGGGCCCTTGCTCACCCCGATTCTGATCAGGCGGCGCCGGCGCGGTGAACGCAAGGTCTGATGGACTCTAGGCCGAGGGTCTGATAATTCCGCATCGGCAGTGCCTGCCGAAGCGGCGAATGATTGGTCAAGCAAGTGGCGTGCATCGCCCGAAGGGATTTCGCGGCGCTTGGCAAGGGGATGGATGGCGAGTATATTTCAAGGCAGCCAAAGAACGAGCAAACCATGAACCTGAGGATTGAAATCTCGACACACCGGGTACGCCCGCAGGCGTCCGACGGGATTTTTCTTGCCTCGCTGCTCCCCCGCCTGATCGCTTCCCTGTTGTTTCACCTGCTGCCCTGACGGGCAGACAGCAGAAACTCCCTCTTCCGTCAAATACAAATTTTTCTTCCGGCCTAGGCAGGAAGTGGTCTGAAGCTGTAGGGTGGCGCCATGAACGACAAACTCATTATTTTCGATACCACGCTGCGGGATGGCGAGCAAAGCCCGGGCGCATCCATGACCCAGGATGAGAAAATACGCATCGCCAAGGCGCTCGAACGCCTTCGCGTAGACATCATCGAGGCGGGCTTTCCGGCGGCGAGCGCCGGTGACTTTGCAGCCGTGCAGGCGGTCGCCCGAATGATCCGGCACAGCACGGTCTGCGCCCTGGCTAGAGCGCTGGACCAAGACGTCGATCGCGCCGGCGAAGCGCTCAAACATGCCGAGCGGGCACGCATCCATACCTTCATAGCGACTTCGCCCATTCACATGGAGAGAAAGCTGCAAATGGCGCCCGAACAGGTGATCGAATATGCCACCAGGGCCGTCCGGCGAGCGCGCCAATATACCGATGATGTCGAGTTTTCTCCCGAGGACGCCGGGCGGTCGGAAGAGGATTTCTTGTGCCGGGTTCTCGAAGCCGTCATCGAGGCTGGCGCCTCGACGCTCAATATTCCGGATACGGTTGGCTATAGCATGCCCGGGCAATTTGGCCGGATGGTTGGCCGCCTGATGGAGCGCGTTCCCAACGCGGACAAGGCAGTGTTCTCCGTGCACTGCCATAACGATCTGGGTCTGGCGGTCGCCAATTCGCTATCCGCTGTCCTTGAGGGGGCGCGCCAGGTGGAGTGCACCATCAACGGCCTGGGCGAGCGCGCCGGCAATGCCGCCTTGGAGGAGATCGTCATGGCGGTGAAGACGCGCAAGGATATGTTTCCCTGTCATACCGAGATCGATAGTCGGGAAATCGTCGCCTGCTCGAAACTGGTCTCGAACATCACCGGTTTTCCGGTACAACCGAACAAAGCCATCGTCGGTGCCAATGCGTTCGCACACGAGGCCGGCATCCACCAGGACGGCGTGCTCAAGAGCCGCGAGACTTACGAAATCATGCGCGCGGAGGACGTCGGCTGGAGCGCCAATCGCATGGTGCTGGGCAAGCACTCGGGTCGCAATGCCTTTCGTACCCGCCTGCAGGAACTCGGCGTCGAATTTGCTTCCGAAGCGGAGCTGAACGCCGTGTTCGCGCGTTTCAAGCAGCTCGCCGACAAGAAACACGACATTTTCGACGAGGACTTGCAGGCCTTGTTAACCGAAGCCAGGGTAGAGGCCGGGGACGAGCGCGTCAGGCTGGTAGCGCTCAAGGTCTGCTCGGAGACGGGAGAGACGCCGCGCGCCAGCGTAACCCTAAAAATAGAATATGAAGAAATCACCGCCACAGCGCAGGGGAGCGGCGCGGTGGATGCCAGCCTGAAAGCGATCGAGTCCATCGTGCACAGCCAATCCAATCTGCAATTGTATTCGGTGAATAACATCACCAGCGGCACGGACTCGCAAGGCGAAGTCACGGTGCGTCTGGAAAAGGACGGCCGCATCGTCAACGGGCAGGGCGCCGACACCGATATCGTGATCGCATCAGCCAAAGCCTATATCAACGCGGTGAATCGCTTGCACCTGGCCGGCCTGCGCATGCACCCCCAAGTGCATAACCTGTAGCGCCTGTGCCATGTCCGAAGATACCCGGCGGTTGCAGTATCTCCATGCCATGGGCATCCAATCATGGCGGCAGCGGGCCCCGCGCGAAATTACCATGGGCATGGACGATCGGAGCGCCGCTTTAACCCCGCCCGTGCCGCTGGTCAGCCATTGCGATTCGGCCGCGGTATGGGACGCATTGCAGCGAACCGTCGCCGCCTGTACCGCTTGCCCGTTGCACAGAACGCGGACGCAGACGGTATTCGGCGTCGGCGATCATCACGCCTCCTGCATGGTGATCGGCGAAGCGCCGGGCGAGCGTGAGGACCTCAAGGGAGAGCCATTCGTCGGCAAGGCTGGCATGCTGCTGAACGAAATGCTGCAAGCGATGGGTCTCAAGCGAGAGGAGGTTTATATCAGCAATATCCTGAAATGCCGTCCGCCGCAAAATCGCGATCCGAAGCCGGAGGAAGCCGCATCCTGCGAACCGTTTCTCAAGCAGCAGGTGGGGCTGGTGCAACCCCAGATCATTGTGGCGGTCGGGCGCATCGCCGCCCAGAATCTGTTGAAGACACAGACGCCGATCGGCCGATTGCGCGGCAAGGTCCATTATTATGCAAATATTCCGCTCGTGGTGACTTACCATCCGGCTTATCTCTTGCGTTCCTTGCTGGACAAACGCAAGGCCTGGGATGATCTCAAGCTCGCCATGAAGGTCCTCCGGCAGGCCAGATCTGATTAAGGTTTTTTGATGAGACGCGATGTTCGAGTTTATCGAGGCACTGAAAAAACTGATCTTTTACAATGCGGAGCACGAGTTTTACTTGAAACATTTTCCCAGCATTCCGCAACACGAGGCGGAAATGGTGTTTCGCCCGATGAAGAAATCCGACTTGAAGGCGATCATGGCAATTGAACAGAGCGCCTATGAGTTTCCCTGGGAACAGGGCATTTTCCGCGATTGTCTACGGGTGGGCTATTGT
>CADDZF010000079.1 GCA_902812445.1 Methylococcaceae bacterium
GTATCGACGCTCTGGAGGATCACTTGGAAGACAGCTTGAGAACGCTGGAAAACGACCACGGCCGAGTCCATTCGATCGTCGCTTGGCCATGGATCATAGATTTACTTCAGAATTAGAAATGGAATAAAATGGCTTTCCAGTAAGAATCAACTTCAAATTTATGTTCGGCTATCAAATCCCCAGCCACTTCGAGAATAAATAACACCACGATAACGACAAAAAATCCATTGTATTCTCTCCGGAGGACATTTTTCAGAGAAAAAGGCAAATTGGGTTTTACGTAGGTATTGAAACGCGGAATAAATGCAGGCGTAAATTCGGCCCATGTCAAAAATTCATCGCCAAACTTCTTTCTCAGGAATTCCTCTTCTGCGAACATGATTCGTTCATAGTAAAGCCAAAAAGCAAATGTATAAATCAAGATCAGCCACCAGAGATGGACAAATAGAGCAATACCCAGCCACATCACAAAATTCCCCAGATATAGGGGGTGACGTACCACCGAATAGAGGCCTGTGGTATTCAGGGTATCTGCAACCTGCTGTTTAGTATTCCGCCCGGACGTTCGTTTGGGGGTATGCCCAATGGTAGCCACGCGAATAGCCAGTCCAAAGCAGCTGACAGTCAAACAAAGCGCTTCCCACAAAGCATCCAGTCTCTCGCTATGCGCCGGATATTCGTAATCGCGCAGGGCGAGTACGAAAATGCCAATCAGCAACAAAGGGAGATAGCTCCGCCATCGAAATAACCAGTTTCCTGCTCTTGCAAATTCCTCGCGGAGTGCCATAAACGTTTTAGTGCAATCAAAAGTCCATACCCGAAAAAGCCCGCTTGCCTTGCATCTTGAGGGGCATTGTAGAGATCGAAGGCCGGCTGTCAATCAAATCTCCAGACAGGCCACGCCGAAGTCAGGAAACCATTTCGCTGTCACGAAGTAGCAGGACAAGCGCTGACCGCTTCTCGTCCGGCACACGGGATGGTGCTGAAGCGGTTACGACCTTATTAGCGTTGGTTGATCAACCGTTCCGTCCTTAGCGCAAACCTCTAGGTATCAACCGGCGTTCGGCAATTTCAAACAGTGCCTGAATGAGCAGCGCGAGTAACGCGGCGGGTACCGCGCCCTGGAGGATCAATCCCGTATCGTTCAGGCGAATGCCGGTGAGGATCGGCTGCCCATAGCCGCCGGCGCCGACCAGTGCACCCAAGGTCGCGGTGCCGACGTTGATCACCGCGGCGGTTTTGATGCCCGCCAGTATGGCGCGCGCGGCCAGAGGCAGCTCCACCAAACGCAGGCGCGCCCACGGGGTGAGGCCGAGCGCATCGGCCGACTCGATCAGCGACTGCGAGACGTCCTGGAGTCCGGCATAAGTATTCCGTACGATGGGCAGCAGGCTGTAGAGAAACAAGGCCACTGCGGCGGGCAAGCCGCCGATGCCGAGAAGCGGGATCATGAATACCAGGAGCGCGAGGGCCGGGATGGTTTGCACGATCCCTGCAATTCCGAGCGTCACCTGAGCGAGACGCCGCGTGTGCGCGCACACGATGCCCAGTGGAATGGCCGTGCACACCGCGGCCGTCAGCGATACGCCGACGAGTAGGAGATGCTCCGTGGTATGCCGCCACAAACTCGCGCCGAGGCTCTGCAGCCTCGGTTCGGCAGCGATGCCGAGCGCCCTGCGCAAGAAATCGGCCGCTACCTGCGCTTCCGGCATCTTGTCGAACTTGGCTTGAGCATTCATGGCGATCATCGATTCCTGCCGGATAGCACCCTCCAGGCGCTGGAGCAATTGTTGGGCATCCGGCCTGCGCTTGGCAAAGTCCGCCCGATAGAGAAACACGGCGTGATAATCGGGAAAATAAGCCTGATCATCCTCGAGCGCTTGAATTTGCCGCGATTGCATCTCCGCATCGGTGGTGTAGAGGTCAGTGACATCCAGGCTGCCGCTTACCAGGCCCCGATAGGCGAGATCATGATCCAGACCCGCCACCTCCTGCTGGGGCAAACCATAGTGTCGCTGCAGTCCTCGCCAGCCATCCGCCCGATCCATAAACTCATTGCTGAAGCCGAACTTGAGTTGCGGATGGCCACGTAGATCGCTGATCGCGCCGATACCCAGTTCTTTGGCGCGGGCGACGTGCATGCCGAGAGCGTAGCGGTTGTCAAAACCGAGCGGCTTGCTCATCAGAACGCCTCGCGCGGCCAGGGCGCGGCATACGGCGCCGAGGTCCCCTTTATCCTGCAAGGCGCCGTCGAGGATTTCTTCCACCACGGTTCCGGTGTATTCGGGATAGAGGTCGATCTCGCCGCTCAACAAGGCTTGCCAGAGAAACTGCGTCCCACCTAACTGGCCGTTGTGCCGCGCTTCGATGCCGTTGCTCCGCAAGAGCTGGGTCGCGACTTCACCGAGGATCACCGATTCTGTAAACTGCTTGGAACCCACGACGACAACCGGTGCGTCTGCCGGCGCACGATACGCGCAGCAGAACAGCGACAGGCTCAGCAGAAGCGCTCGCCAAAACTTCATCCCGGGGATTTCACGAAGCTGTCGACAAGACCGCGCTGTGCCCGCACAAAGCGCTCGACATACGGCGTACGCGGAGCCTCCAGCAAGGCCGTCATGGTGCCTTGCTGTTCGATGGCCCCCTCGCGCATCAGCACGATCTCATCGGCAAAATGGCCGGCCTCGGCGAGGTCATGGGTCACCATCACCACGGTCTTATCCAGGGCATCGAAGAGCGCCTTGAGCTCGGTCTGGAGTTCATAGCGGACCAGCGGATCAAGCGCGCCCAAGGGTTCATCCAGGAGCAGCACTTCAGGATCGAGCATCAGCGCGCGCATCAGGGCGACCCGTTGGCGCTGGCCTCCCGAGAGCTGGGACGGGTAACGGTCGAGGGCAGCGGTGGGAAAATGGGTCAGCTCCGCGAGCTGTTTCACGCGCGCCTCGCTGCGCGCCAGAGCCCAACCCAGCTGGCCGGCCATCAAGGTGATATTTCGGCGCGCGCTCAAGTGCGGAAACAGCCCGCCGTCCTGGATGACATAACCGATTCGGCGCCGCAACGCCAACGCCGTGGCGATGCCGACCGTGACGCCCATGCAGCGGACAATACCCTCGTCCGGAAGAATCAGCCCGTTGATGAGCCGCAGCAGGGTGGACTTTCCGCAGCCGCTGGGCCCGATGATCACCGTTGTCTGGCCAGTCGGAACCCGCAAATCGACGCTTCGCAGAACGGCGCTGCCCGCATAGGCTTTTGTTACCTTCGATAGCTCCAGCATGGCGGGCTCTGGAACCCGACTCACCTAACGTAAGCCATATCGCGCGCCTGCACTGCAAGACAGGTCGTTTAGCGGCTCGGGCTTTTCCGGAATAGCTTTTTTCAGCCGGGGCGATCCGACGGCTTCCCGGGCGCCGGCCCAACCGAAGGTTGCGTCAGCCGGCCGGTGCTTTCTGCCCGGATGCGCGAGCCGTAAGTATTGGCATAGACCTGGGTAAATTCGGCCCCAAAGAACAGAATCTGCGACGAGTAATAAACCCACAGCAGGATGACGACAAAGGAGGCGGCGGCGCCATAAGCGGAGGAAAACGAGCTGTGACCGATATAAAGGCTGATCAGCATCTTGCCGATCGTAAACAGGATGGCGGTCAAGGCAGCGCCGATCCAGACATCGTTCCAGGCGATCTCGGCATGCGGCACATATTTGAAAATCAGCGCGAACAGTGCAGTGACGACGATCAGCGATACGCCGAAATTGAGCGCATGCATCAATATGGAAAAGCCCGGGACGAGATCGACGAAAAACTGGCCGATCGCCGCGAGCACTGCGCTGACGATGAGCGATACCAGCAAAAGAAAACCGGTTCCCAGTACCATGAGAAAGGAAAAAAAGCGATCCTTTATCAGCTGCCACCAGCCACTCGACGGTTTGGGCGGGATATCCCAAATCCGGTTCATGCTCTGCTCCAGTTCGTTGAACACGCCGGAGGCGCCGAACAACAGCATAATGAGGCCGATCAGACTGGCGAAGATGCCGGTCGTGGGCTGGCTGGTATTCTTGATGATCTCCTGGACAGCCACGGCGGCATCGCGCCCAATCAATCCTTGAATCTGCTCGACCACCTGTCCGGTCGCCGCATCGCGACTGAATACCAAGCCAGCGATCGACACGGCGATCACCAGGAGTGGAGCCAGCGAGAAGACGGCGTAATACGCGAGCGCCGCGCCGAGCCGGGGCGCTTGGTCCTGATCCCACTCCTTGGCGGTCACTTTCAACAAACCCCAGACAGTATCCGGGTCTTTTAACACATCGAGCCGAAGCGCCATAATCGAAACCTCTCCAATCCCAGGCAACTGCCTGATGCGGCCGGCGAGGGCCGGGTTAAGCCGTTACGCGCCTGGCGCCGGAATATTGAGTGCCCCGGCGCGGCCAAGCCGCCCAGGACGAGCATTGATTCTCCAGCGCAATGAGTCGGCACCGTAAGGCAATGATCATTAACTGTCAATGGTGAGCGAGAGTGCCGCGGCAGGACGCGGTAAGAAGCTGTTCCCACCGTGACGCCACGGCGATCGTTTGAAACGCAGAGCCTCGGTAAAAAGACGCATTGCCCGAGCTAAAGGGCTGGACGTTAACGCTCGATCTTGAGTAGGTATAGGCGCTATCTCAGGCTTGAACGGCGTGGCTCCCGGGTTGGAAGTCGGTAGCTTGCCCTGACGTCCTCGCAAAACCACGCAGGAAGGCTTCGATAAGGAAACCACCCGGGGCAGGACAGCAAAAAAATACGGCGTTGGAGCGATGTCGAGGCGAAAATCGCAGGCAAGGCCAACAGACTTCCGCGGCTTGAGGGGCCTCGGAGTCTGTTATTATTCCGGCCCAAAAATAGCCTCCTGGTATTTCGGGCCATCGCCAAGGCCGGTACACGCTCAGCCTTGGCTCACGCGGCTTGGCGCCGCGCTTTCGGCTCCCTGACCCGGATTAACCCGGCCCTTAAATAGGCCGGGTTAATAACCAGCTATGATCATCCCTTGCTCAACTATTCCGCATCGCTATCCACGGGCGGGTGGATGACGACGCTACCGTTGACAACCACCGGCAATCTCGATTTTTGTTCTTGCTCAGATTCCTCACCAGCCGTCGTTTTGACATTGGCATGATCCGGCGAGCCATTTGCCACTCGATCTTCAACCACCTTGTCAGCGGGCTCCTGGTCCACCGTATCACTGCGCGGCTCCCTTGCATCCTGTGGCGTATGCGGTTTGCTATAACGCTTGTCGCGGCGTATGCGGTTTCTGCGCTTTGCAGCGAACCGCCTGGTCGATGACAATTTCGACGAAGGAGTGTCCTCCTTATTTTCAGCCGCTGGGATAGCTTCAGCCACGGCGTCGGGCAGATGCGCTTTCTCGACGTCATCGAACTGCATCGTTCGCATCGGAATTTCTTCCTGATTCTCTTCGGCAGACGAGCCGACTCCGTCATTATCGAGCAGCGCATCGGATCCAGGGGACGCTTTATCGGCCGTTTCGCCGTCTGTCAGCGTATCCGGAGAAGGCGGTGCTATGGCTTCTGATGATGGCGATGCAGCCATTAGCTCGGCGCTTTGGCTGTCCACGGCGCTTTCGCTCATGCGCGGCGCTTCGGAGGCCGGTTCTACCCCGTCGGGGCCGGATTGGCCCAAGTCTGCGCTGCTGGTTTCTCGATTCGCGCTGCGTATGACGTCTTGAATCCCTTCACTTCGTCTCAATTTCCGCCTGCGTGGACCATTACGCCTTGATGATTCGCGCTTGTTTCGGTAAGGCGGTGCAGCGGCCTCGCCCTCTCCGGTTGGCTCTAACGAGATCGCCTGCTCTATTTTCCGGCGATAATTTTTTCCCGCGGTATCGCCAGAACCAACCGTCTCCGACACGCGCGTATTGACAGCCGCCGCGCTATCCTGATTTTTTCCCGGCACCGGTTCGGCCGAGATCGCTAACTCATCCTCCTCCCTGGCGCCCGTCAGCATATTCCAAAAACGCTTGATGATGCCTCCGGTACCCTGTTTTGACAGAGGTGCGGGGGAAGAAGGTAGAAACTCTTTTACCGCCGGTTGCTGCGATACAATGACGGGCTCACTCCTGAAGGAGGCGAAATCATTGGCGACCGGTTTAATCATCTGATAGCTGAGTTTAATCTGGTCCTCCTCATCGGTCACGCTGCGAATACGTTGAATCTCGTAGTTCGGCGTCTCCAGATGACTGCTTGGAATGACCACGATAGAAACCTCGTGGCGTTTCTCGATCTGCTCGATCATGGATCGCTTTTCATTTAAAAGATAGGTGGCCGACTCGATCGGCAAGTGCGCGATAATCTTTTCCGTATGCCTTTTCATTGCCTCTTCTTCAATGATGCGTAATACGGAGAGTGCGAGCGACTCGATGTTGCGGATAAAGCCTTGGCCTTTACAGCGGGGGCAGGTCAGGAGGCTAGATTCGCCCAGCGAAGGGCGCAATCTTTGGCGCGACATTTCCAGAAGGCCAAAACGCGAAATGCGACCGATCTGCATACGCGCACGGTCGGCCTTAACCATTTCACGCAACTTGTTTTCCACCGCGCGCTGATTGCGAACCGCCATCATATCGATGAAATCGATCACGAATAAGCCGCCCAGATCGCGTAACCGAAGTTGCCGTGCGATTTCCTCGGTGGCCTCCAAATTGGTATTCAGTGCAGTCTCTTCAATGTCGCCGCCCTTCGTCGCGCGTGCGGAATTGACGTCAATGGTGGTGAGTGCCTCGGTATGGTCGATAACGATGGCGCCACCCGCAGGCAACGGCACCTCACGGCTATAAGCCAGTTCTATCTGGCTTTCAATCTGATAGCGGCTAAACAGTGGAGCGGAATCCTGATAGAGCTTCGCTTTATCGATAAACTGCGGCATCACCTGCTGAAGAAAATTCCGCACCAGTTTGTAGGTCGCCATATTGTCGATGAGGATTTCATCGATATCGCCGCGAAGATGGTCTCTCAGTGCGCGGATGATGACATTGCTCTCTTGGAAAACCAGGAACGGAGCCGTTTTTTCGTTCGCCGAGCGCTCGATGGCTTCCCACAATTGCAAGAGGTAGTTGAGATCCCACTGCAGTTCTTCCGCCGTCTTGCCGCCTCCCGCCGTGCGGACGATCAAGCCCATGCCTTCCGGAACATCCAAAACACTCATCACCTCGCGCATATCGGTGCGAATGTCACCCTCAATGCGTCTTGATATGCCGCCAGCACGCGGATTGTTCGGCATGAGCACGAGATAACTGCCGGCTAGGCTGATATAAGTCGTCAGCGCGGCGCCTTTATTGCCGCGCTCTTCTTTTTCAATCTGGACGAGGACCTCCTGTCTTTCGTGAATCAAATCTTTAATATCCCGTCTGGAATATTCCTCGTTCGGCGATCGGCCAAAATAGTTCGGGGCGATTTCCTTAAATGGCAAAAAACCATGTCGATCAGCGCCATAGTTGACAAAAGCGGCCTCCAGACTAGGTTCTACGCGGGTGATGATTCCTTTATAGATGTTGGACTTTTTTTGCTCCTTAGCGGGAACTTCGATGTCGAAATCATAAAGTTTCTGTCCGTCTACTAGAGCGACACGCAGTTCTTCCGGTTGCGTGGCATTGATCAGCATTCTTCTCATTCAGCAATTCCTTTGGCGTCTTTGTGGAGAAGTCAACAAGTCTATGCGTTCAATACATACCTTGAAATTTAACCAGACTCCTTATTTGGTTTTCGCTTCGATATCAGGTAGTGTGAATGGCATTTGCTGGGCGCAAACTGTTAAAACTAAGAGTAAAATGGAACTACTGGGATTTTATGTTTTTCCATTTGTGCTCCCAGGTTGCTTGTTTGATTCGTTTAAAGACGCAACGTTCGCTCATCGTGGGTTGAGCGAGAAAACCCTAGGGAAGACCATAATTCTAGTTAGATTCTCAGCCAAAAATCCCTCAGCGGACCTTTTATCGGCGTGGTGAGATCTACTGTAAACCGCTATAAGACCGTATCAGTTTGACATCCGGCTCGGTGCTTGGTTCGGGACCAGGTGCGCCACCCTCTTCAGTTGAATGGCAATGAAAGCCAGCTGCCAAGACCACTATAACGCATTCCTTATCTCGTGAGCCGGGCCGTCAGCGCACGCTAAACGCGGCCGTTGAATGGGCAATAGCCCTCGAACTTGATAACCAGCGCATCGTCTTTGGCGCGAGTGGAAAAGGCGTTTCCGTGCGGTGTTGGCAGTCTCCTCGGATTCGGTGCCGGATCCTGCATGAGGAGGACCGCTTTATCTGCACCTGGCTAACTATAACAATCCTAAATAGAGGCATCAATTTAAAATACAAAGCTGTTATGATCGGGTATGGACATAAAACCAGCGGATGTGGCTGCTCGAGCGATCGTTAAGTCGATTGAAATACGTGAAGAATGCGCCGGCCAGCGGATCGATAATTTTTTGCTGACCTGCCTGAAGGGAGTGCCCAAGAGTCACGTGTATCGGATTCTGCGAACCGGTGAGGTAAGGCTCAACGGCGGCCGAATTCGCGCCCATCATCGCCTATGTGTAGGGGATGTACTGCGCATTCCACCGCTACGCCTGCCTTCAAGCGAGCAGGACGTTGCGCCAGTGGCCTTGATCAGGCGCCAATTGGAGTCGCGCATTTTGTACGAGGATAGCGAACTCATGGTCCTGAACAAACCGTCAGGCATGGCCGTCCATGGCGGAAGCGGCTTAAGCTATGGGCTTATCGAAGGACTACGGCAAATCAGGCCGCACGCCCGTTTCCTGGAATTGGTACACCGTCTCGATAAAGAGACCTCCGGTTGTTTATTGATCGCCAAAAAAAGCAGCGTCCTACGTACCTTGCACGAGCTTTTTCACACCCATCGAGTAGAAAAGCGTTATCTGGCCTTACTGTGTGGCGACTGGGGACGTGACAAAGCCATGATCGATGCGCCGTTACAAAAAAACGTTCTTCAGAGCGGCGAGCGCAAGGTGAAAGTGTCACCGCAGGGCAAATCCGCTCAAACCGAATTTATCCGCCTGGATCGATTTGCAGCCGCCACACTGGTCGAGGCGAGGCCGACGTCGGGACGCACACATCAGATCAGGGTCCATGCCAGACACATGGGTCATCCGATTGCGGGCGACAAGCGCTACGGGGATGAAAAAATCAACCGGACTCTGCGCCAGCGAGGACTCGTCCGTTTGTTCCTGCACGCTTCCGAGATTGCGTTCGAGCATCCCAAAACGCACGAGCGGCTCATCTCTACGGCGGTGCTCGATCAAGAGTTGCAGGATTTTTTAGCCAGAATGACACGATGAAAGAGCGTTTTGGTTTGTTGGTATTCGATTGGGATGGGACCCTGTTTGACTCGATCGACTGGATCGTCGAGTGTATCCAGCGTGCGGCCGATGACTGTCGCTGTCAGGTTCCCGCGCACAGCACGGCGAGATCCGTTATCGGGCTGGGTTTAAGGGAAGCGATGGAGATACTGTTTCCTGGCGCTGATGATACGATGGCCAAGCAGATAGTACTGGCATACCGACAGCATTATTGCTCCAGGCAGATTACCCCGGATGATCTATTCGCAGGCGTCGACGCGATGCTGTCACGCTTAAGGCAGCGGGGCTATTTGTTGGCCGTGGCGACCAGCAAGGCACGCGGTGGACTCGATCACGCGCTTCAAGCAACGGGTACCGCGCGGCTTTTCAGTGCCACGCGCTGCGCGGAGGAAACCGCTTCCAAGCCGGATCCCAAGATGCTGCTGCAGATCATGCGCGAATTAGGTATTTCCAAGCATCGCACGGTCATGATCGGTGATTCGATACACGATCTGAAAATGGCCATAAACGCCCAGGTTGCTGCCATCGGCGTTGCCTGTGGCGCTTACGGACATGCTGAATTATCGGCTCACCGTCCCCTGCTGTGTGTGTCCACTACCCAGGAATTACTGAACGTTCTGTGTTAGGCGGACAGTCCTGGTTTATTCTCTTCGATCTTATGTTTACCCAGCACGACGAATGGCACGAGGTTGCTTATGGCGGAAGAAGATAGTGCGGACAAAGATTCCAGAACCCGGCAGGACAATCAACCCAATACGTGGGAACGGGACATTCTGGAGAAGCTCGTGTTGGCGTCAGTCACCGAGCATCGACGGACGAGACGATGGGGAATTTTTTTCAAGTCGCTCTTTTTGCTTTATCTATTCATCATCCTTGGCATGGCGATGGAGCCGTTTTCAAAACACCGGCTTGCCGATGGCACAGGGCACACGGCGGTCGTCGATGTCATCGGCATCATCGCCGAAGGTACCGAAACCAATGCGGACAACATCATCGAAGGATTACAGGCCGCGATCGAAGACAGCGCCACCAAGGGCATCATCCTCAATATGAACACGCCGGGCGGAAGTCCCGTCCAGTCAGCCCAGGTCTATGATGAAATCAGACGGATCAAGGGAATCCGGCCACAACTGCCGATTTACGCGGTCGTGTCCGACCTTTGCGCTTCGGGCGGCTACTACATTGCCGCCGCCGCCGACAAGATCTTCGTCAACCAGGCGAGCGTCGTAGGATCGATTGGCGTCGTCATGAACGGTTTTGGTTTTGTGGATGCCATCAACAAGCTGGGGATCGAGCGACGCTTGATCACGGCCGGCGAGCATAAAGGCATGCTGGACCCTTTTTCGCCGCTTAGCCCGGTCGAAAAAGGGCATATCCAGAGGGTGCTAAATCACGTGCACGAGCAGTTTATCGAGGCGGTGCGCAGAGGTCGGGGCGAGCGGCTGAAGGAAAATCCCGACCTGTTTTCCGGTCTAGTCTGGACCGGCGCTGAAGGGATTGAACTTGGGCTGGTGGACGAACTCGGTGATGCGCGCTCTGTCGCCAAGAACCTGATCGGCGCTGAAAAGTTGGTCAACTTCACGCCGGAAAAAAATGTTCTTGACCGACTCTCCCACAGAATCGGTATGGCGTTTGGTGAAGTGCTCTGGAATGGAGTGAACGCCTCCTCTCGCATCGAATGATGGGAGCTTGGTTCTCGATGTCACCGGTTAAAAAAGAGTTCGAGATCATCCAGCAGGAAACGATTTATAAGGGATTTTTTACTCTGCTGAAGTTCAAGCTCAAGCATACCTTGTTTCACGGCGGCTGGAGCCGCGAGCTCAGCCGCGAGCTGTTTCAGCGCGGCGATTGTGTCGCCGTCATTCCGTATGACCCGGTTACCGATCGAGTGGTTTTGATCGAACAGTTCCGCGTCGGCGCAATAGTACACGATCAGACGTCCTGGCTGGTTGAAATCGTGGCCGGCGCCATCGAAGAAGGCGAAGGCGCCATCGAAGTTGCATACCGGGAGACCAGGGAAGAAGCGGGCTGTGAGATCCAAGAGCTGATACGGGTGGGTGAGTTTTTCACCAGTCCCGGCGGGTCCTCGGAGAAAATCACGCTGTTTTGCGCCATCGTGGACGCCCGCAATCTAGGCGGCGTGCACGGGCTGGATGAAGAGGATGAGGATATCCTGGCCCGCTCGGTCGACTTTGCCGAGGCGATGGAGCAGCTCGAGCAGGGCAGGATCGATTCGGCGATTCCCATTATCGGGCTGCAATGGCTGGCGCTGAATAGAGAGCGTCTGCGCTCGCAGCGGCTAGCCTAATGCCGCTCTGCATCGAGATCGTCGACTTTAAGAAAAATCTTGTGCTTGCCGACGCCTAAGGCGTAATTTTTGGCCTGCGGGCTGGTCTGGTCCGGTGAACCCAGTTCTACCTGTCCGCCGAGCTCCACCCATTCTCCAAGCGCTGCCCTGAGCGTCATCGCCGCGCTCTGCGTGTCGATGACGCCACCGCCTGCCCGATTCACCTGCCGGGACCATGGGGAGAGTTCCAACACGATATCTTTCCCCACCAATTGCGGTGTTACGGCAAAA
The DNA here is from genome assembly GCA_902812445.1 of Methylococcaceae bacterium. Classification (GTDB taxonomy): domain Bacteria; phylum Pseudomonadota; class Gammaproteobacteria; order Methylococcales; family Methylococcaceae; genus CADDZF01. The sequence continues at coordinate 11,929 of CADDZF010000079.1, forward strand.
CCGCTCGTCGTTTTACGGTAAGAGGCGTCGGGGGCCACAATAAGCCGGTTTCCATACTGCGCAATCGATTGCCGGAGTACCGGGCGTTCCTCACCGAACTCGATGTAAGCGGCTTTCCCCGCCACGGTCTGAACGCGTTGGATATGGGTACCGGTCTCGTTCGCTTGCAGTCGGTAAACATGGCCTCCGCTTCCACCGCTCATGACCTGAGGCGCCTCGCCAGATAGGCGCGCCTTGTTCACGCGCGCAGCGAGCCACTCTACCGATAAACCGTTGCCTTGTACCAGCGTGATCATCAGTCGGTGCAGCGGCTTGTCGAGTTGTTCGACCAGCGCGCGGATTTCTGCCAGTTTCACAGGGCTTGCTTTAATGATGAGCTGCCCTCGGCTCGCTATTACGGCATCGCCTTCATCGAGCAACGGCCGTATCAACTCAGCCATCTCCTCGGCCGGACGGTGCCCCAGCGCAATGGTTTCCAGCGTAGCGTCTTCCGCCAACGCTACAAAGACGAAGGCCAGAAGGGCAAGCAGGATTGGAAGTCGCCAAGGCATCAATCGAGCACCTAAAACGCGCACGGCTTAGCGCCTGCCTGCGCAGTCGGCGAGAGCAAGCTGGTAGAGGTGCAGGTACTGATCCGCGCTGTGGCGCCAGGAAAAATCCTTGCTCATGCCGGCACGTTGAATTTTTTGCCAGACGGCTTTGTTGGCGTAAAGCTTGAGGGCGCGGTCGACCGCTCGCAACAGGGCCGCTGCCGATGCCTCCTGGAACACAATACCGCTGGCGGTGCCCAGAGTGAGTCGGGTGGGGCTTGCATCCTCGACGGTATCGGCCAGACCGCCGATACGACGAGCGATCGGCACGGTGCCGTACCGCTGACTGTACATTTGATTGAGGCCACAAGGTTCAAAGCGAGATGGCATGAGAAACATGTCGGCGCCCGCTTCGATCAAATGGGCCAGGGATTCGTCATACCCATTTTTGATGGCCATCTGGTAGGGATAGCGATGCGCCCAGTCGATCAAGTCTTTTTCGTGATCGGTATCGCCATTGCCCAGAAATATCAGTTGCACAGGCATGTGAATCAGGGCTGGCAAGGCTTGCAAAATCAGATCGATGCCTTTTTGGTGCACGAGACGGCCGATAAAGGCGATGACCGGCGTGTCGGCCTGCTGCGGAAGGCTGAAGTGCTGTTGCAGAGCCAGTTTATTGGTTTGTTTCTTCGGCAAGGACCGGCTGTCGTAGGTCTCGGCGATCAGGCGATCGGTAGCGGGATTCCACTGTTCGGCATCGATTCCATTGAGGATACCGTTGAGCCTGCCGCGGCGGGCGCTCAAAAGACCCTGCAGTCCGCAGCCGAATTCCTCGCCCTGAATTTCCTCTGCGTAGGTCGGGCTGACCGCATTGATGCGATCGGCATACACCAGTCCGCCCTTGATAAACGCCAGCTGATTATAAAATTCCAGTGCCCGGTACGACCACAGCTTTTTCGGCAGCGCGAGTTTTGCAAAGCTGGAGAACGGGAAAAGCCCTTGATAGGCCAGGTTGTGCACCGTGAACACGATCGCCGGCCGCGACTCTTCCTCGCTCAGCAAAGCGGGCGCGAGGCCAGTTTGCCAGTCATTGCCGTGCACGATGTCAGGCTTCCACCCCAATCCCGCCCGGTCCATGGCGATTTCCACCGCCACCCGCCCGAACAACCCAAAGCGTTCGTCATTGTCTGGCCAGGCTTGACCGTCCGGTAGCAGAT
>CADDZF010000080.1 GCA_902812445.1 Methylococcaceae bacterium
CCACGATGGGCCAGAATTACCAGCTTGCTGGGCTTTCTTACCGGCGATGCCTTGAGCCTTCCTTACTACTGCGATAAGAGGCTGCGCAGATGGAGCGATGGACTATTCCACCGGCGCGCAATCGACAAGATTTTTGTGTTTTCTTCGCCCATGGCGCAATACGTGCCATCCTCGCTCACTCAGAGCAAGCTCATCGATTTCGTGGATGTAGACTCCGATAAATGGAATCAATACGCGGATCGGAAAAAGTGGCCACTGAGCTCGATCTACCGGCGCGAAGGTCAGCGACTGCTCGCTTTTGACCGGAAAATCGCTAATCGCTTTGACCGGTCCATATTTGTATCGAAGCAAGAAGCTGATTTGTTCGCGCGCTTGGTGCCAGAAGCGGTCGACCGTATTACCCATATCGATAATGGTGTCGATACGGACTACTTTTCGGGTGGTATCAATTTTCCGGATCCGTACAAGGCGGGAGAAGAAGCCTTGGTATTTACTGGCGCGATGGATTACTGGGCAAACGTAGATGCAGTCTGCTGGTTTGCGATGCACGTATTTCCCGAGATTTTGCGCTACCGATCCGGGGCCCGGTTTTACATCGTAGGTGCACGGCCTTCGGAAGCGGTGCGGAAGCTGTCACGCATCGATGGCGTTGTGGTGACTGGAGCCGTTAAAGACATCCGGCCTTACCTGGCGCACGCCCGTTTGGCGATCGCGCCACTGCGGATCGCACGCGGCGTTCAGAATAAAGTCTTGGAGGCGATGGCGATGGGCAAGTCAGTGTTGGCGAGTGCTCAGGCGCTTGAAGGAATCGATATCATTCCAGAACTTGATATCACAATCGCCTATACGCCGAATGATTGGGTCGAGAGGCTGGTTGTGGCGATGCGCGAGAATACATTGCCGCAATGTTCGCCTAAGAACCGCAACTATGTAGAGTCGCGCTATAGCTGGGAGAAAAGCCTGAATTCCTTAAGCCATCTGTTGGACGAGCAATGAAGCTACTGTTAGATCAAGATATGCAACGTACCATTGGAGGTTTAGCGATGGCTCCAGCGCGCTGGCGCGTACCGACGGTGGCCTGCGTAATTGTTCTCCTCAGCCTATTTGCCATTTATCAGCAGACTTTCTTGTCGATGGTCAATATCTGGTGGCGCTCGGAGACGTTCACCCACGGTTTTTTGATTTTCCCGATCAGCGTGTACTTGGTTTGGCAACAGCGTAAAGACTTGGCCAAACTGACGCCAGCGCCCGACTATTGGGGGCTATCGCTACTCCTGGTGCTGGGTTTGGCGTGGCTCATGAGCAATGCCGCGGATGTGCTAGTTATCCAGCAACTTTGCGTCATCGCCATGATCCCTGTCTCGTTATGGACTCTGCTGGGATGGCGCGTGGTAAAGCGTATCGCTTTTCCTTTGGGTTTTTTGTTTTTTGCCGTTCCCATCGGCGAGTTTTTGATTCCCCGCATGATGGTTTTCACGGCCGATTTCACCGTGAAAATGCTGCAGGTCAGCGGTATCCCAGTGTACCGGGAAGGAACATTCTTCAGTATTCCCAGTGGAGACTGGTCGGTGGTCGAGGGGTGCAGCGGTCTCCGCTACCTGATCGCTTCTATTACCTTGGGCTGCCTGTACGCTTATCTGACGTTCCGGAGCCTTTTTCGCCGCTGGCTATTCATTTTACTGGCTGTCTTTTTCCCGGTTATCGCGAACGGTCTGCGGGCCTATATGATCGTGATGATCGCTCACCTCAGCGGCATGAAGCTGGCTTTGGGGGTCGATCATTTCATCTATGGCTGGATTTTTTTCGGCCTCGTCATGCTGTTGATGTTTTGGATCGGATCGTTCTGGCGTGATTTCGAGCAGGTAAGCAGTCGTCCAGGTCTGCCGGTAAAAACGGCCGAACTCCCACGTAATCGGGTGTTTGTGCTCATCGCGCTGGCCGCCGTGGCGATTGCGAGTATCTGGCCGGCGCGCGCCGTCCATATCGCAAAACGGCTCGAGGCGAGAACGGGGCCGGTGAATCTCGAGCTGCCACAGCCGGTTCAGCCGTGGCTGGAGGTTCCAGGGGTACTCACCTGGGAGCCCTATTATCAAGGTCCCGATGTGGCTAAAAAAGCATTTTATCGCGCCGGAAGCCGTAACATCGGCTTGTATCTATTGTATTACCGCTCACAGCATCAGGGCGCCGAACTGATTAATTCGCAAAACGTTCTCGCGCCACAGAAACATCGAGTATGGAAAGTGCTCGACGAAGTTCCGGTGCGCGTCTCGCTAGGTGGGCGGCAGGTTACCGTTTTGCAGGGGAGGCTTGATTCACCGGGCGCAAGGTTTCTCGTCTGGCGCTGGAACTGGCTCGCTGGCGCCTACACATCCAATGAGTATTGGGGAAAACTGCTGGAAGCGAAAGCCAGGTTGCTCGGTGTGCCGCAGGATGCAGCAGCGATCGTCGTAGTGACGCAGTATGATGAGCAAATCAAACCGGCGCGCAAGGCGTTACAGGACTTCATCGACCAAATGCTACCTGCGATCGAACGGCGCCTGGATGAAGCGGCTACATCGTGATGATGCGATCACCGCCTCTAGTGGTGCATATCATTTACCGATTAGGGATAGGCGGCCTGGAGAACGGCCTGATTAATCTCATCAATCGAACGCCGCTCGAAAGATATCGGCATGCGATTATCTGTCTGACCGACGCGACTGACTTCAAAAAGAGGATTCGGCGCGGCGATGTGCCTATCCATGCATTGCATCGGCGCGAAGGCCGCGACGTTTCGGTTTTCTGGAAGCTTTACCGACTGGTGAAGAGCCTCCAGCCCATGCTGGTACACACACGCAACCTAGCGGCCCTGGAGTGCCAGTTGCCTGCATGGCTCGCCGGTGTGAAGCATCGGGTCCATGGTGAACACGGTTGGGACGTGTTCGACCCGGAAGGAAACAGCCGCAAGTATCAGCTCCTGCGCCGCCTCTACCGGCCATTGGTGCAACGCTATATTCCATTATCGCGCCATCTCGAGGACTATTTGCGCAACAAGGTTCGCGTGCCCGCGAGCAAGATCGTCCGCATCTGTAATGGGGTCGATACGGACGTGTTCCATCCCGCGCTGGTTGGAAAACCGCTAATCGAGGGTTGCCCGTTCACCCAACCGAATCGCTTTCTCGTAGGCACGGTTGGGCGCATGCACGGCGTTAAGGATCAGATTACTCTGGTGAGAGCTTTCTTGATCTTCCTCGCTCGGTGGCCTGAAGCTAGAGAAACGGCGCGTCTCGTGTTGGTCGGCGAGGGTCCCTTGCGAGCAAGCGCTCGCAGCCTGTTGCAAGCAGCCGATGCAGAGCAGCTCGCGTGGATGCCCGGTGAACGGCATGATATCCCTGATATTCTGCGGGGTCTGGATGTCTTTGTTCTGCCATCTCAGGCGGAAGGGGTTTCCAATACCATTCTCGAGGCGATGGCGACGGGTTTACCGGTCATTGCAACCAACGTCGGCGGCAATCCGGATTTGGTCATCGACGAGGGCACGGGGAAACTGGTGCCCAAACAACACCCCTCCTCGATGGCAGAAGCTATCGGAATATATTATGCCAATCCGGGCAAGAGAAACCAGGATGGCCTTAATGCTCGGCGACGAATCAAATCCGAATTCACTCTGCAGTACATGGTAGATCAATACCTTTCGGTTTACGATCAGTTGCTTAAGGATATTTGAAGGAAACGATATGTGCGGCATTGTCGGACTTTTCGATATGCGAGATAAGCGCGCGATCGATCGGGAGCTGCTTTCCCGTATGAACGAGGCGCAGCATCATCGGGGACCTGATGAGGGAGGGCTACACTGCGAGCCGGGTTTGGGATTCGGCCATCGGCGCTTATCGATCATCGACATTTCCAGCGGCCAGCAGCCCCTGTTCAATAGCGATAACAGCGTCGTCGTGACGTTCAATGGAGAAATCTACAATTTTGCTGACCTCAGGCGCGAGCTGACGGCTTTGGGCTACCCATTCCGCACTCATTGCGACACGGAGATTATTGTCTATGCTTGGCAGGCCTGGGGAGAATCCTGCGTTGAGCGGTTCCGTGGCATGTTTGCCTTTGCCGTTTGGGATCGTAACCAGGAGGTTCTGTTTCTCGCTCGCGACCGGCTGGGTATAAAGCCACTGTATTATGCAGAAACCTCCGACGGCCACTTCGCATTCAGTTCCGAACTGAAAGGCCTACTCGCTCATCCCGACGTCGAGCGCAGGATCGATCCCACCGCGGCCGAAGATTACTTCGCCTACGGATACGTGCCGGATCCGAAAACCATCTTCGATCGGATATACAAACTTTCACCCGGCCATCGACTGACGATCCGGCGCGGACAACGCTACCAAGCAAACCAGTATTGGGATATACCTTTCGTTCAGCGGCAAGATATCAGCGAAGCTCAAGCCAGCGCAGAACTCATCGAGCGCCTGCGCGAAGCGGTGCGTATCCGCCTGGTGGCCGATGTTCCACTCGGCGCATTTTTATCCGGCGGCGTGGACTCGAGCGCGATCGTTGCCATGATGGCGGAGCTTAGCGCCGAGCCTGTCAATACCTGTTCAATCTCTTTCGGTGATCCGAAGTACAACGAGGCTCAATACGCCCAGCAGGTCGCCGAGAGATATTCGACCCGCCATCGTGTCGAGACGGTCGACCCGGACGATTTCTCGCTCGCCGACCAATTGGCCGGATTGTATGACGAACCGTATGCCGATAGTTCGGCCTTGCCCACCTATCGAGTCTGCGAGCTAGCCAGAAAACAAGTAACCGTTGTCTTGTCGGGCGATGGCGGGGACGAAAATTTCGCCGGTTACCGGCGTTATCGCTGGCATACCTATGAAGAATGCATGCGTTCTTTATTGCCATCTACACTGCGCAGTCCCTTATTTGCGTTATTAAGCAGCGTTTATCCGAAAGCGGACTGGGCACCTAAGGTGTTTCGCGCCAAGTCGACTTTCGAGGCAATGGCCAGGGATTCTGTCGCGGGCTACTTTCACAGCGTTTCGGTCATGTCAGATAGCTTACGCGCCTCGGTCTTCAGTGAGGGGTTCAAAAGCGAGCTGCAGGGCTATTCAGCCATCGACGTGTTACGACGACACGCCGATCGAGCGCCTACTCGTGACCCCTTATCGTTGGTACAGTATCTTGATATGAAGACTTACCTGCCCGGTGACATTCTTACCAAGGTGGATCGTGCTAGCATGGCGCACGCTCTGGAAGTGCGGGTGCCACTGCTCGATCATGAGCTGATCGAGTGGATATCAAACCTACCGCCTGAATTCAAGCTGAAAGGTCGGGAGGGCAAGTATTTGTTAAAAAAATCGCTGGAGCCCTATTTGCCGAATGAAGTCTTATATCGTCCTAAAATGGGATTTGCCGTGCCGCTGGCAAATTGGTTCCGTGGGTCTTTAAAGCGGCGTGTGCGCGAATCGGTGTTGAGTCCTGCGATGATCGATTGTGGCTATTTCGACGTGGATTTCCTGAAACGCATGCTCGATCAGCATCAGTCGGGCATTAAGGACTATAGCGCCAGCCTATGGTCGCTATTAATGTATGATTCATTCTTGCGGCAATGCCTATAGCGCGGCTAAGCGGCTGCTCTGAAAGGGTCCGGCCGTTTTGTCTAGCGGTTAGTCGATAAAGTTGTCACACTAAACCGAGTCATGAGGATTTTGCACGTATTAGATCACTCCATCCCGTTGCACAGCGGTTATACCTTTCGTACACGAGCAATTCTGGAACAGCAGCGGGTATTTGGTTGGCAAACTTTTCATGTGACCTCGGCCAAACACGAAGGCGCTGACGTCTTACAGGAGGAGGTCGACGGTTTCCGCTTTTATCGCACACTTCAAGCGAGGGGAATGCTAGACGGCTTGCCGGCATGCAACCAGTTTGCCGTTGTAAACAGCTTGGCCAAACGAATTGGCGAGGTCGTCGAAGAGGTTAAGCCGGATATCATTCATGCTCACTCGCCTGCATTGGACGGTCTGGCGGCGCTGCGAGTAGCACAATGGTGCTCGTTGCCTGTGGTATATGAATGCCGAGCTTTCTGGGAAGACGCAGCAGTCGATCACGGGACGGCCCGCGAGAATGGCTTGCGTTATAGGATCACAAAAGCGCTTGAAACGCACGTATTCAAGCGCGCGAACGCCGTGATAACCATTTGCGAGGGTCTCCGGGACGATATTATCCGGCGCGGCATTCCGAAGACGAAAATCACGGTAATACCGAATGCGGTCGATATAAAGCGGTTCGGATTTGGCCGTGAAGCCGATCCTCAATTGCAAGCCACGCTGCACCTAACAAACAAGACCGTGATCGGTTTTATCGGCTCTTTTTATGCTTATGAAGGGTTGCTATTATTGCTCGAAGCTCTGCCCGAGATTGTCAGATGGCAGCCCAACACTCGCCTGTTATTGGTCGGTGGCGGTCCGCAGGAGAGTTTGCTGAAAAGCCGTACGGAAGAACTAAGCCTCGCTGATAAGGTTATCTTTGCTGGCCGGGTGCCGCATGACCAAGTGCAAAAATACTATGACCTGGTCGATATCTTTGTCTACCCGCGGCTATCGATGCGCCTGACAGAATTGGTGACTCCACTGAAACCGCTCGAAGCCATGGCGCAAGGAAAATTGGTGGTTGCGTCCAACGTCGGAGGACACCGAGAACTTATTCAGGACGGCAAGACCGGAATATTATTCAATGCGGGTAGCGGCGAGTGTTTGGTGAAGGCGGTATTGGCTTTATTAAACAATCCGGCAACGTGGAGCGAAATGCAGCATGCGGAACGTCATTATGTCGAGCAACAGCGCACTTGGTCGCTTAGCGTCGCGGATTATAAGGCGGTGTACGAATCCTTGGTGCCGTAAAGCAGCCAAGGCCGGGCGTTAGGGCCACATTTGTCCCGCCTGCTGAGGCGGCAGATAGTTTGACGATATCGTGGATTCGGGACCACCGGCGATCCGTGTCGGATCGGTATCACCCTGGGCGGCAAGCGAAGAATGTTTTATCGAGCGAGGCGCTGGATGGCGACAAAATACTTTGATTTTGTCGTAAGAGACATCATCAAAAGTTCTCCCACCATTTGCAGGGAAACCAGTCCTGTTATTGTGGTTACACAGCTGTGTAGCATGGATGTTCATATGTATCTCGTGGCGATCAAAACCTTTACCCGATACGTTGCACCCAAAAGCGTCCATGTCATTTCAGACGGCCTTTCTTCAGGCGATGAGAGGCTATTGGAGCGGCAAGTCCGTGGCATCCATATCCAGGACATCAGGGAGATCGAAGTAGGGGAATTCCCGCGCGGCGGCACTTGGGAAAGACTGCTTTATATTCTGGATGTGAGCCGAGATGCCTATGCGGTTCAGCTCGATGCCGATACCGTTACGCTGGCCTTACCGGGGGAAGTCCTAGAGTGCATAGGGCAGAACCAGAGCTTTACGCTCGGTTCCTATAAAGGTCAACAAGTGACGACCTTTAGAAAGGCCAGCGAAGACGTGAAGAAAGGTAGTAATAGTGCGAGCGATCACGTGCAAATTCTCGCCGAGCTGGCCATGGAGCGATTTGACGATTGCGATCGATATAAATATGTCAGGGGTAATTCGGCATTCGCAGGTTTCGCCAAAGGTCAGCATTCCAGAGATACCGTCAGATATTTTTCGCAAACAATGGAGGCGTTGATTGGAAAACAGAAATGGAACGAATGGGGCAGTGAGCAGGTGACTTCCAACTACGCCGTGGCAAACTCGGCAAATCCTCGAGTGCTGCCTTTCCCAAAATACCGATATTTTAAACCCGGCTCGGACACGGACGATAGCACCTTGGCGTTCCTTCATTTCATGGGTACTCATCGATTCAGCGAAGGCAAGTATCGGGCTATAGCGCGGCAGCATATCAGTACTCTGTAACGGCCCTGCCAGTCTTGATAATACCTCCTCACCCGCCTTTCGACATCAACTCATCGGAGATGAGTCATGATGCGGACAAGAAACCGCGTTTAGTCGTTTACACGAGCCTCTTTCCCCATCCCGGGCAGCCTGGCGCAGGTTTATTCATCAGAGAACGCATGTTTCGAGTGGGTAAGGTGTTACCGATAGTCGTCGTTGCACCCGTGCCGTGGTTTCCTCTACAGGGAGTTATCCGCCATTGGCGTCCGCATTTTCGGCCCCGTGCGCCAAGAAAAGAAATCCAACAAGGCATTGAAGTCTATTATCCGCGTTTTTTTTGTGTCCCCGGTCTAGGAAAACGTTTTGACGGTATGTTCATGGCGTTAGGCAGCTTGAGGTGTTTGGCAAACCTCCGACGGCGTTTTGACTTCACTGTAATCGATGCGCATTTCGCCTATCCGGACGGTTATGCCGCCACGATGCTGGGGCGGTGGCTCAAAGTCCCGGTGACAATTACTCTGCGGGGTACCGAGATACCGCTGAGCACGTTTCCAGCGCGTCGACAAAACATTCTGGCCGCACTTTCAATGGCTACACGGGTGTTTGCGGTTTCTGATTCGCTCAAGCGCCACGCGAGCGCCCTCGGTGCCACGAGCCAGATCAGAGTCATCGGCAATGGCGTGGACACGACGAAATTTTACCCCATCGATAAATCTCTCGCGCGAAGCCAATTGGGAATTCCGGCCGATGCATTCGTTTTGATCTCCGTGGGCGGCTTAGTCGAGCGTAAGGGCTTTCACCGGGTGATCGAGTGCTTGCCCGAGCTTAAGAAACGCTATTCCGGCCTGTATTATTTGATTGTCGGCGGGTCTTGTGCAGAAGGGGATATGAGCCAAGAACTCAAACAGCAGGTACGTGCCCTTGATCTTGAGCAAAACGTCAAATTCTTGGGAATGTTGCCGTCCGACCAGCTCAAAATACCACTCTCGGCATCCGACGTATTTGTCTTGGCGAGTCGCAACGAAGGCTGGGCCAATGTATTTCTGGAAGCGATGGCGTGCGGTTTGCCGGTAGTGACGACCAATGTGGGAGGCAATGCCGAGGTCGTTTGCCGGCAGGCATTGGGATTCATCGTGCCGTTTGGAGACCGTGAGGCGCTCCTCGATGCACTGGTAAAAAGTCTTGCAGTCGAATGGAACCGGCAAGCCGTCCGGGCTTATGCTGAAGAAAACGCCTGGGATGAAAGGATCAAGACTTTGGTACAAGAGTTTTATCGAGTGATCAATGAACCCCATTAACGGCAGATTTAGCAGCTGTCGGTGCCGTTCACGCGTAACGAGCGCTTTCCGGTTCCGAGCGACCACGATATGTGGTTTCGTAGTTACCGTCGCCGCTGACGATGCAGCAGGAGAGTGATGAGAGACTTATTCGTCACCATCGTGGTGTTCAGTTTTTTACCCGTTGCTCTGGTCAAACCCCATATCGGAATTTTAGTGTGGGCTTGGCTGGCCTATATGAATCCGCACAAGCTTTCCTGGGGATTTGCGCACGATTTTCCCTTTGCACTGCTTACGGCGCTTGCGATATTGATAGGGGTATTCTTCTCCAAAGAGCCCAAAAAAATTCCCTGGACGGCGGAAACCGTCATTCTTCTGCTGTTCGTTGGTTGGATGTTTCTTACGACGCTATTTGCGATCTATCCAGCGCCCGCCTGGCAGCAGTGGGACAAGGTCTGGAAAATTCAGCTCATGACGTTTGTCGTGATGATGGTGATGACGACTCGCGAACGAATTCAGGCCATGGTTTGGATCATCGCCCTTTCCATCGGATTCTACGGGTTCAAGGGTGGAATATTTACCTTGACGACCGGCGGTGCGTACGCCGTCTATGGTCCAGGCGGTTCCTTCATATCAGGCAATAACGAAATCGGTCTGGCTCTGATCGTAACCGTGCCCTTGATACGTTATCTGCAACTTACTACCCGCCAGCAATGGCTGAGGATCGGATTGCAGGTCACCATGGTGCTCTGCTTGATCTCTATCATTGGAACGCAGTCGCGCGGAGCGCTCGTTGGCTTGGCTGCCATGTCGTTGTTTCTAGTTGCGAAAAGTCGGAAAAAGTTCTTTCTGATATTAGTCTTGGCGATCTCCATACCGATGATCATCTCGTTTATGCCGAGCGCTTGGCATGCTCGCATGCACACCATTGAAACCTATGACCAGGATCAATCGGCCCAAGGGAGGATTAATGCCTGGAGCATGGCAATCAATCTCGCGAAGGACCGAATCCTGGGCGCAGGCTTTGATTGCTTCAGGCGCGACCTATTCATTCTGTATGCCCCGGATCCAAACAACGTTCACGACGCGCACAGTATCTATTTCGAGGTGTTAGGCGAGCATGGATTTATCGGATTCTCCTTGTTTGCCCTGTTGGGCATAGCGACATGGAAACGCGCGGGGTGGATCATCAAGAGAACCAAGGAAAATCCAGAACTGAAATGGATGACGGATCTCGCTGCCATGCTGCAAGCCTCCCTGGTCGGTTATGCGAGTTCCGGCGCTTTTCTAGGTCTGGCTTATTTCGATCTTTATTACAACTTGATCGCCATTCTGGTGCTGTGTAAAGTCATCCTTGACAAAGAATGGCAGCTGCAGCCTCAAATGAAGCAAACGCTGGTTAAGGAGCCGAGGAAGTTTATCCGGTCGGCAGTTGCAAAAAGGGCCACTTCGTCCGGCATCACGCGCTAGTCGAGCATTATGAGTCGATCGTGCTGGATTCGCCAGCCAGGCGGAGGCGCTCTGGTAGCTCTTGTGTTACTCCTAACGGTCGAGGCTTGGTTGCACACGGACGATTTTTTATACCGCTATCGCTCGGTGTTTGCCGCCGGCCGTGCGATGGACAAACTGCTCTACATCGAGGCACATACGCCACGCCTGCTGGTTATTGGCAACAGCCGGATAGACAATGGTTTCGACCCACGAGGAATCGCTCCCCATTTAATACACGAAGATCGCTCCGAGGCGTTCAATTTCGGTGTTCCAGGTGCTAATGCTCGTGACTTTCATGGCTTTTTCTTGCGTCTTGCCGAGAAACATATGCTGGGTGGACAAGGCGTCGACCATGTTGTTCTCGGCCTGGACGAGAGCTTCGTCCAGCACGAACCTTCGCTGGGATACGGGGTCTTTTTTGCCAGCCGACAAACTTTTATGGAGCAGCGGAGATTCAGGGCTTGGCTCGCATCCTGGGTACGCTTATGGGGCTATGCGGATAATCTGAAAACACTGCATGAACCGGAAAAATTATTGCGTTTTGTGCAGGCTACCTTCGCCAGCATGGAACCTGTCGGTGGAGCGGCCGGCGAGCACTTCGGCTATCGTGCGGGACTTGGCGGCCGTTTTCAGGATCAGGGCCAAGTACTGATGCAGGAAGCGGGCAGTACCGGACCTCCTGATCAAGACACGTTGGCCTGCTTGTGGGCAATGTTAAATCTTCTGCAGGAATATGGCGTCAAGGTAACGGTGGTTTTTCCACCGCTGTTAAACCGTGAGGTCTCTTTTCTACAAGCGGAAAACGCTTCCACCGCGCCTTATCTGGCAATCAAGCGGGAGCTCCATCGGCGCGATATCCCGGTCATCGCCTTGGAGTCTGGCAGCAAGCGTATGATTGATGAGTTTGCCAATGCGGGACACCTCAACGACAGGGGAGCGCAACGGTTTTCGAAGCTTCTGTCTCAGCAGTTACGCTTGGTGTGGCCAGAGCTGTACCAAGTCAAGTCATGATTTTCAGCAGCGCCTCATTCTTGTTGTTTTTCGCCATTGTCTTGGCGGCCTACGCCTTCACTACGAGCTATGGACAACGGGCGGCAGTTATCTTGCTCGCCAGCATCGTCTTCTACGCATCCTGGAAACCCGCTTACCTGATCCTCCTGTTTGCATCTCTCAGCATTAATTACCTGTTTTATCGTGGATTAAACAAGAAGCGTTCGAGCGTGCTGCTGGCGACCGCCGTTACGCTCAATCTCCTGATCCTGGGATTTTACAAATACCTGGGGCTGCTCTTCGAGACGGCCATAGCGATTACTGGCTGGGTCGGCGCCGACACGTTGCAGCCCCGGCCTGACTGGATCGATTGGGCGCTGCCACTGGGCATCAGCTTTTACACATTCCATATGCTCAGCGTCATGATCGATGTTTACCGAGGCGATTGGACGCACCGTATCAGTTTTTTGTCGTGGACGATGTATGTCACGTTCTTCCCACACATGATCGCGGGCCCGATCCTCCGCGCCAGCGAATTAGTCGAACAATTGGAAAATCTGGGCCCCTTACGATTGCAGAATATGCGACTCGGCGCGCTGATTTTTTGCGGCGGTCTGCTCAAGAAAACCCTGCTGGCAGATAATCTGGCGCCCATTGCGGACGCTCTTTACGGTCATGTAGAGGCATTGAACACCACTACCGCCTGGCTCGCCACGCTAGCGTTTGCCTTGCAGATCTATTTCGATTTCTCGGGTTACAGCGAAATGGCCATTGGGTTGGCACAAGTCTTCGGCGTGGTTCTTCCGCGTAATTTTCTTTATCCGTATATCAGTCGAAGTCCGCGCGAATTCTGGCAGAGGTGGCATATTACCTTGTCGCGCTGGCTACGCGATTATGTCTATATCTCGCTGGGCGGTTCGCGCTGCTCCATGCCGCGCAACATGGCCAATCTAATGATTACCATGCTATTGGGCGGACTCTGGCACGGCGCGGGCTGGACATTTGTTTTCTGGGGCTTTCTACATGGGGGCTACTTGATCGGTCACCGGCTGCTGCTGCATCTGTATGCAACGACCGGCATCAACCGGCCTCGGCACATCGCGCAAGCAATCTCCTGGCTGGGATGGCCCGCCACCCTGATTTTAGTGTGTTTCACTTGGGTCTTTTTTCGCGCTGACAATTTTGATTCCGCCTGGCGCATCAGCTCTGCAATGCTGGGCTTGGGTCAGGTCACGGGTGAATCACTGGAGGTAAGGCTATATGAAAGATCGATCATCGTGTTGGCGGGGCTTGTTGCCCTAGTCGAGCCTTTGTTCCTGCAGTGGTTAGCCAGCCGTAATCCTGTGGCTGCGTGGTGGGCGGTGCCTTTTCCTCTCCGTGGCATCGTATATGCCGGTCTTGTCCTGTCCATCACGATCTTTGGCGGACAAACCCAAAAATTCATTTATTTCGATTTCTAACGGCTTATTATTCCGGCCCGAAAATCCCCTCCTGGTAGTTCGGGCCATCGAAGGCCGGTACACGCCCGGCCTTGGCTCACGCGGCTTGACGCCCGCGCTTTCGGCTCCCTGCCCCTTTATTAACCCGGCCCTTAAATAGGCCGGGTTAATAGTTTGCCCGCCTGCGCCGCCGCTATAGGTCTCGCCAGCCATATCAACGCCGATTACCGCTCAAAATCGGGCGGCCCGGCATACA
>CADDZF010000081.1 GCA_902812445.1 Methylococcaceae bacterium
TCACTGCCGACTCCTTGAACTCGGCGGTCTAGGTCTTTGCGATCTTTCTCTCACTCATCTCAACACCCTCCTCTTACGCCTATGATCTCATGTGAGGTTGTGTGTCCGGGATAGTCTAGCCAGGTCAGATGTCGACGAGGCCATAAGCCCGTCCGGCCTCTTTCTTCGCCGCGCCCAGTTTGAGCAGGAGTTGATCGGGGGGCCAGGGTTTGCGCTTGGAGTTCGTCCAAGCGTTGGAGCAGCTTTTTCAAGCGTCGCCTTCGCATCGAACGCTCCTTGTCCGACCGCCCCGCCCTGCGTGCCAGCACGTAAAGCTCGCCGTCCTGATCGAGGAGCTTAACCGCCACGGCGTCGCGGACCGCTTCCCAAGGGAAGGTGAAGAACGCTTTTTCCAGCTGACTCAACCGTCCCTTGGGCGTACCCACCAGATAGTAAATCGGCGTCTCGGCGGATCGCATTTGGGCGAGGGTCTCCTCGGTGGGAATCCCCCGATCCATCACCCCAGTGCGCTGCGCCTTGCCATACTGGCCTTCGATCTTGTGGATGAAATCCGCCAGGGTGGTCGTATCGGCGGTATTGCCCGGCATGACTTCATAAGCCAAGGGAAAACCTTCCGGCGTCACGATCAGCGCAATCACCACTTGCATGCAGTCCGAGCGTTTGTCACGACTGTAACCGAACTTCCGCTGGCCCGTCTCCGGCACCTCACACTCGAAATAGGTGCTGGTCAGATCGTACAACGGTACCTCGAAACGCGCTTTGAACAGCGCCTACCGGCGCTCCCGCAAAAAGCTGGGTAAGCCCTGTTGATGGGCCAGCAGTTTATCCAAACATCGATACAGCTTGTCACTCTGCACCAGCCCCAAGTCCTCGCCCAGCAAATCCGCCATGGCGCTGTGCTCATACCAGTGGCGATGCAACCGCCACTCGCTACCCGGATCAATCAGCCGATAACCCACCAAGGTCCTGAACACATTGAGCCAGCGCGTGCCTTGGCGAGAAGGCGGCAGTTTCTCCGACCAAAAATCGTCCAACTGCAGCTGCTCCCACGACTGACAGGCCAGCCAACAGGCGCCCCATTGCCGCGGACGGCGCCACTGCAATTGGTTGAGCTTGACCTGCACCACTTCACAGTCCAGCGACGGCGCCACCCGATCCTCGGGAAACAGGGCGAGCGGCCGCGGCCGCTCCCCACCTTCATCGAATACCTGGATGGTCTTGCACCACGCTGCTTTCTGGCTGTCATTGATCTCGCCCAGATACAGCACCTGCCGCTGGACCACCCGCCCCCTGAGGTGCGTCGGCTTTCCACAATACGCCAATAACGGTGTTCTTTGCCGTCCTTGAAGCGGGTCTTGGCACGTAGAAACATGCCGGTAGTTTTTGCAAATAATCAGACGAGAACAAGGGGGAAGGTCGGCACTACAGGGGATTTTCAGGCTTTTTCAGAGATTGAGGCCCTGCATATCAGCGCGTTACAAAGCCAGGCAGGCCTGAAATCGGCAAAACTGGGGTTGAGTTGCGGAAGTCGGGCTACTTGCGAAACTCCCGCAACATCTCATCCTGAGATGGCTGTACGCGGAATCCCTCAGTCCGTTCGGCCAGGAGCATACTGTTCAACCCGGTCAACTCACCGCCATTCCGCCTCTCCCCTACCTGGCCGCTCTGCTCGATCACGCCACGATCGGTTACCTGCGTGGCATCACTGACACGCTCGAAGAGATCGTGCAATTGGATACCGATTATGCACCGTTCGCAAGCACCGTTCGCCGGTTGGCGCAAAGCTTCCGGCTGGGAGAAATCAAGGAATTCATCAAAGAGCTCGACCATGGCAATTAGAAAGCACGGTGAACGCGGTATAGTGATGCTCGTCGACGACGCGCCGGCGAATCTCACGACGCTTTCAGAAGCGCTCGAAGCAGAAGACTATCTGGTGCTGGTCGCGGTCGACGGCGAGAGCGCAATCGAGCAGTTAAACCACATCACGCCGGACATTGTTCTGCTCGACGCCATCATGCCCGGAATGGATGGGTTTGAAACCTGCCGGCGGATGAAGATTAACGAGCGTACGTTGGATATCCCGGTCATTTTCATGACCGCTTTGAGCGATACCGGCGATGTCGTTCGAGGTTTCGGCGAGGGCGCGGTGGACTATGTCATCAAGCCGGTGCGGCACGCCGAGGTGCTGGCGCGCATCACCGCTCACATGCGCAACGCCCGCCGCTCCACGCAGGCGCGACAGGCTCTGGATGCCAGTGGACAGATTCTGATCGCGCTGGACCGGCTGGGCCGCATTAGCTGGCTCACCGCGCGGGCGGGCGCATGCTTGGGTTTCGATTTTGGTGATCCGCGCTCGACCCAGCCAACGCCGCCCGAGCTCCCCAGCACACTGCGCCAGTGGGCCATGGCGTATCTTCGAGCGCCTGACGCCGGCACGCCGCCGCCGCTTACCGTTGGCAAGAGGGATCGGCAACTGGCGGTATATCTATCTCCCAGCCCATCCGGTGAAACCCTACTGCGCCTGCAAGAACAGTGCACAAGGTGCCGCGCTGACGATTTGACGCGCTCGTTTGGCCTGACCGCTCGCGAAGCCGAAGTGTTGATCTGGCTCGCGTGCGGGAAGACCAACCGCGACATAGGGACGATTCTGGGCATCAGTCCACGCACCGTCAACAAGCACCTAGACCACATCTTTCCGAAGCTCGGCGTCGAGACGCGTACTGCGGCGGCGGCCAGGGCATTGGCGCATCACGAGGGCGGTAAACCGGCGGCGACAACCTGCATTGGGCTCATTTGCGATACCGAGCCGTGACCACGAAAGCACATCTCTTCCTGTCCCCCGTGATGGGCAAGCGAAGGACGAGCCGCCTGGGATAAGCTCTTCCCAGTGACCCAAGGGCTGAACCGATCCGCCGATTCCCCAAGATTACTAACGGAAGCGCTCGGCGTTAGCATGGTTGCGATGCTGCCCATGCTCGCTCGACTGGCTGGCAATGTCGCAATAGAGCAAGTCCGGTTGGCAATTGGCGCATTCCAGTTGCAGGGTCGAATGCGCGATGCCGTATCGCTCGCTCAATACTTCGTGGATCTTGTGCTGGATCACGCTGCCCGAGCTGATCGCAATGTCGTCGGTGACGATGTGGGCGGACAGCACGCGCAGGTGCTGTGAGATGCTCCAGACGTGCAGGTCATGCACGCCGCGTACACCGGTAATCTGCATCAGGTCGCGCACCATCGTGCTCATGTCGATATCACCCGGCGTACTCTCAAGCAAGATATCGATTGTTTCGCGCAAGATGCGCCAAGCGTTCCAGAGGATCAGAAACCCGATCAGGACGCTCGCGAGAGGATCCAGCCAGAGCAGGCCAGTCAGCATGATGCCGACGCCGGCGAGCACCGCGCCGATCGTCGAAGCCACATCGCCGAGCAAGTGTACATAGGCGCTGCGCAGATTCAGATCACGCTCGCTGCCGTGGCGCACCAGCCAAGCTGTGATGAGATTAACGAGAAAAGCGAGAGCGCCGACTTCGACGAGCAACTCGGCGTCGACCTTAGGCGGTGCGATCAAGCGGTGGTAGGCCTCATAAAAAATCCCGAGCGCGATTAGCGCCAGAGTCGTCGAGTTGACCAGCGCGGCCAGGATGCCCGCGCGATGATAGCCAAAGGTCTTTCCGGCATGGGCCGGTTGACCGGTCAAGCGGAACGCATACCAGCTCAAGCCGAGGGAAATGGCGTCGGTGACGTTATGTGCGGCATCAGTCAGTAGCGCGAGGCTGTTGGCCCAAAAACCGGCGGTCGCTTCGACGATCACAAACCCCAGGGTAAGGCTGAAAGACAGGGCAAGCCGCAGGGACGTCCCGCCTGCGAAGTCGCCTGCATGTGAATGTGTATGGCCGATTCCCATGGCTAGCCTGCTCGTCGGAAGTACCTTCAACCCGTTTCTGGTTTGCGCTCATGATAGCACGCTGGCAACCCGGCAGTTGTGCGGGAGATTTGCTGCATCATGACGCGGAGCGTATCACCGGTAAGGCGTACGCTGCATTTTAAGCAAAGCACCAAAATACTCCAATGGATCGAAAGATCGACCCTTCGGTGGGCGGCCAGGATGCCGGCAGGTCGCTGGTTTTTCCAGCTTACCTCAAACGATGTCAGCGGCCGTCACGTCGAAACGCGCGCCAAGCCATCGCGTTCATCTTTCTGCCGACGCCATCGTTTGTTATTGTTGCCGTTGAAAAACTGCCCGACAATGACGCCCTTGAGCGATCGCGAATCGCTTGCGCTTCATCCAACGGTCGACCACTTAAAGCCAGTCCATTCGATTTATAACCCGGAGTTTCCAGTATGACCATGATGAAAGAGTTCAGAGAATTCGCCATGCGCGGCAGCGTCCTCGATCTGGCGGTCGGAGTAGTCGTCGGTGTAGCATTTGGAAAAGTCGTCGACTCTCTCGTCAACGACGTGATCATGCCGCCGGTCGGGCTCCTGCTGGGCGGCATGGATTTTTCCAATCTGGCGGTGACGCTGAAAGAAGGAACCGCGACCACTCCCGCGGTACTGATCAAGTACGGCGCATTCCTCAACACTATCGTCGCATTTATCATCGTGACATTGGCGATTTTCGTAGTGCTCAGACTAATCAATACATTCAGAAAGAGACAGGAGGCAGCGCCGGCGCCGCCGGCCCAGGAAGTCTTGCTTACTGAAATCCGCGACCTCCTCAAATACAATACTAAAGTTTGATCCTCGTGGCGGTGTTAGCAGGATGCGGAAGCCGGGAGCCTTCGGCTGGCGCAACGGAACCTTCCCGTCGTGTCCTAATCCAACGAGAGCCGTGTAAGCAAAGACACGGGGTCAGAATTGCAGGAATTTTTGAGATTACCATGCCATCCCGAATAGCGTTCAGCCTTTGTCTAGTGGTCTGCTTTTTCCTGGGTAACTTTTCCCATGCCGACACTGTGATCGAATATTTACTCAGCGAACAAGACACGCCGCTGAACGGCGGGCAGCTTCAGCCGGTATGGGTCAAGGAAGGCAAGCTCTTGATCAAACATGCAGGAGGCTCCCGAAATACCGATGTACTGTTCAATCAAGCCCTCGATTCCTTGATCATCATCAATCATAAAAATCGAACCTTTGTGCCGTTGAACGAAGAAAAGATCGGCCGGATCGCCCAGCAAACGGCAGAAATGGCGCCTGTGGTGCGGGGCTTGAACGAACAGCTGCGCAAACTCAGCCCCAAACAGCGCGCCAAATGGGAGGAGATGCTAGGCGATTTTCCGTTGGGTGAAATCACCCAGGACAAAGAAGGCGCGCCAAGCTCGATCAAGACTGTCGGCGACAAAATAGTGAATGGATTTGCCTGCCAGCAGATGGATGTATTTACGGGTGATGCCAAAACGGCCGAACTCTGCCTGGCCGATCGCAGCACGCTGAATCTTTCCGGGGAAGATTTTGCCACTATTCGCTCACTGCTGAGTCTTACTGAGCGCATGGTTTCCAAGGCCGGCAGCCTCGCCAGCCAATTCGGCATCAAGGTCCCCCAAATCGCGATCAGAAATCTCGCCGGCGTCCCCATCGAGATGAAGGATTTCTCCAATGAAAACAAAGGCCATATGACGCTAAAGCGGATCGCCAGCGAGACCATCACGGCGGAATCTCTCCAGGTTCCTGCCGGCTACCGCGCGGAAGAACTTACCCTCTGGCGATAAGGCTCCCCATATCAGGTTTCCCTTATCTAGAGGGGAGTCTTGAAAGCGGATTGCTCGTCCCTGAGCTTGGCTTTGTCCGCCATAAAGCCCTCCGGCGGTGGAGTAACCTGACCGCGCACGAGATGTTCGCGGCGCTGGGTGATGAGAGATAAGCTGACCAAAACGATGAGTGCCGCCAGACTGCCTTCCAGCAACACGAACGATCCTATCTTGAAATAAGCGAAAGCCGGGTGGACGAAACGCACCAGCCAGCCGGCGGCTTCGTTCGCCACGGCGGAAAAAAAGGTGAGGCCCGTGAGCCAAATTTTCAGTGGCAGCGCGAGCGGCGTAAACAGTAGCAAATGACTCAGCGTCAGTACTAGGATGCCCATCGAGAACAGATGAAAATGTGTCACTTCCAAAAGGCTCTGGTAGCTGACCGGTTGGGTGAAATTTTGCTCCGACCCTAGATAGTAATCGACGACCGAATTCGCTGTTAGGCCCATCTTGTGAAAATACATCATGCCGTTACTGATCCAGAGCAGCGCGATATAGCCCAAAAAAAGCAGCACGATGGTATTCAGCACGACCTGACGCTTTTGTTCTCCAGTGACGAAAAATCGCATCAACGCTCTCCCCCGGTAAAGGCGATCTGAAAAATGGCTAATACCTTGCGCACGCTGCCCAGCACGGCCCGGCTGCTGAGAGTGGCGCCGCTGATGCCGTCCACATTGTGAAGATGTTCCAGCGGCTGGCGGTAAAGCCGCGCAAGCCAGCGTTCGGGAACCTGATATTCGGGTGGTTCGTGGAAGGCGAGAGTATAAATGCGTTCGAGCTCGCCCGTCGGTGTCAGCACGATCATCAAGGTCTCAAGCTGAGTGCGCACGGTGTGCGAGTCTATGGCCATATAACCCAACAGTTTATCGTCACGTTTGCCCGCATAAAAAGTGAACAGCTTTGATTCCAGCTTGGCTTGCGCTGCCTTCTGGATTACGTCGATCTGATCATCGGTCAAAAAGACGGGGCGGGCTTCGACTTCCGCCCCGTTGCCGAAAGCGAGTTCAAACGCTTCTTGCTTGCTGTAATAGACCGTTCCGATGCTGGTCTTAGCGGCCAGTAGAAAAGCGAGCAAAAGACACGCATCTTTCCCGTGCTGCAACAGTCTCATCGAGAACTCCGTTGCTTGCGGTAACCGTAAGGCTCGCTGCGCATGGTGGACAAAAGCGTCATGGCCGCCGTCCTAAAAAATGAAGCCCAGGCCGAGATTGACTTCGTCAGCAGGTTTTCCCGATTTTGCCGTGATGTTGCGGTAATCCGCCTTGATCACAATATTGGGAATCGGTTTGTAGCTCAGCCCGCCCTGGTAGACTTCTCTGTCAAAAGTGCCGTCGTCCAAAAAGCCGTCCGGGCTTTCCGCGATCGTATCGTAGCGTTCGTAGCGGAAAAATGGCGCCAAATAATGTGCTGTGTCCTGCCAGATCAGCGGCATGATGTCGTAAGCCGCCTCGGCGTACCAGCCATAATTGGATTTGCCGATGGTTTCCTTGTTCGCCGCGCTGAGCAACGCCGCATCGTCGATATGTCCGTAAGCGCCCAGAGCGCGCAGCTCCAGCCCGCGATAACGCCATTGTGCGTGGAGTTCGTACAATTGAGTGAAGACATCGGGTCTTCGGCCTCGAAACGATTCGCCCTGTCCTGAATCGCCCAAATAGGCCGATGCGCCGATCAGAAGCCCGCGGGCGAAAGCGGGCGAATAATCAACCCGGCCGGTAAAGGCGAAATCTTCGGCGAATGCGTTACTGCCCCCTTGGCGGCCCTCACGAATGCTGCCCGATTCGAATTCCCTCGCGCGCAGTCCGTTCACGGCGTATACGCGATACTGCAAACCGGGCAGCGGTTCACCGAATAGTCCGGCTCCAAGCTCGCGCCACGTGGAAGGAATGATGAACCGTTCAACGTCCGGTCTGCGATTGCCATGAAAGAATGTGGGCTCATGGATTTCATTGATGAAGCCCATGGGCATCAACAGCAAGCCGGTGCGGATATTGGCACCCGGGTGGAGGAAAAAATCCAGCGTAGAGAACTCTACCGAAACCTCACCCTTTTCCTCGGCGCCCTCGCCGGTCGTCGCGTGCTCATACTCGATCTCATTGTTTAGAACAATACGGTCACTGAATTTGTAACCAAAATACATGACCACACGTCCGAGATCGAATCGGTCTTTACTGCTGCCTTTATCGCCGACGACGTTGGTATAGAACGCTTCGCCGTATCCGCCGATGGAGAGTCCCCGGTTGACCCGGTAGACGGCAGAAGCCGCGGGGCCCAGGCCATACATGCTCTTGTATTGCTTGGCTTCGGGGATGACTAGTGCGGTCTTCAGTTTTTCGACTTCGGTGGCGAGAATATCCGTCTTATGCTCCAGCTGGCCTACCGCCGATTTTGCCTGCCCCGGCTGCGGCGGCGCCGGACTTTCCGGGCGAGCCGGTTCAGCATCCTTTCGTTGAGCTTCACGGGGCGTCTCATCCTTTTCGATTTTGGCTTTCAATGCCTCGATTTCCTTTTGCTGCTGCTGGATGATCGTCCACATTTCATCCATCGTGACGGGCCTTGGCGCCGCCGCCCAGGGCGATCGCTCGGACAACAGCAGAACTACCCCCAGACCCAGCCCCATCAGGCTTTTGCTCATCTTCATTGGTTTTCCCTATATATCGATGTGATTCCAATTATCCATAAAAGGAACGCGAATGACAATGATTCTTATTTGTGTCGCCTCATCGAGGCCCATGGAGCGGGGAAGCATGGCAATGAGAGGTCGTCAGCCGGTCAATCAGGCCACTGCGCAGCTATGGAAGGCTGACGGCTTGTCAGTGATTTCCGGCTTTTCGGATATAATGTCGTGTTTTAGCTAGCCAGGGAGAATCCGTGACGCGCCCAGATCCCGTCGTTCCCGATGTGTCCACGTTCCAGGGGCTTATCCTCGCGCTGCAGAACTACTGGACGGCGCAAGGATGCGTTCTTCTCCAGCCACTCGACATCGAGGTCGGCGCCGGCACCTTCCATCCGGCGACGTTTCTCCGCGCGATCGGCCCCGAGCCGTGGAACACCGCCTATGTGCAACCCTCACGCCGTCCGACCGACGGACGCTATGGCGAAAACCCCAACCGCTTGCAGCATTATTTTCAGTTCCAGGTAGTGCTCAAACCTTCGCCGCCCGATATCCAGGAACTCTATCTCGGCTCCTTGCGACTTCTCGGTTTCGATCTTCTCGAACACGACGTCCGTTTCGTCGAGGATAACTGGGAATCCCCCACGCTCGGCGCCTGGGGCTTGGGCTGGGAAGTCTGGCTGAACGGCATGGAGGTCACCCAGTTCACCTATTTTCAGCAGGTCGGCGGTCTCGATTGCCGGCCCGTCAGCGGCGAGATCACGTACGGCCTTGAGCGCATCGCCATGTGTCTGCAGGACGCCGAGAGCGTTTTTGACCTGGTGTGGACGCGGAATCTTCGCGGAGTGGTCAGGTATGGCGATGTCTATCACCAAAACGAAGTGGAAATGTCCGCCTATAACTTCGAGCACGCCAACACCGCATTCCTGCTCGACTGTTTTGAGCGTTACGAGCAGGAATGCAGCAAACTCATCACTCTCGATTTGCCACTGCCGGCCTATGACATGGTGCTGAAAGCATCGCACGCCTTCAATCTGCTCGATGCCCGCCGCGCCATCGCGGTAACCGAGCGACAGCGCTACCTTCTGCGCGTTCGCGAAATGGCCAAAGCGGTTGCGGCAAGCTACTATCAACAGCGTGAGCGTTTAGGCTTTCCGATGCTCGCCTCGGCTATCGGAGAAAGCTGTCATGGCTGACACGCACGATCTTTTGTTCGAGCTTGGCACTGAGGAGCTGCCGCCGAACGCCCTGCTTTCACTGCGCAAGGCCTTGCAGGAAAACATCGTCGCGGGTCTGCAAAAAAGCGGTCTGAAGTATCGCCAAATCAAGGCTTTCGCGACTCCGCGCCGGCTGGCAGTATCGATTCAGAATCTGGCAACCCGTCAACCCGATCAGACAGTCGAAAGGCGTGGCCCCGCCTTGCAAGCCGCCTATCAGCCGGACGGCACGCCGACGCGGGCGACCGAAGGTTTCGCCAAGAGCTGTCATGCCGGCCTCGATCAATTGAGCGTCGTGAGAACCGATAAAGGGGAGTGGCTCTGTTTCAAGCGCTTCATCAAAGGCGTGGCGGCCGAACAGCTGATCCCCGATATCCTCAGACAAAGCCTCGCGGCACTGCCCGTGCCTAAGCGCATGCGCTGGGGCACGGGCAGTGCCGAGTTCGCGCGGCCGGTGCGCTGGGCGGTGCTGTTGTTCGGGGATGAGGTGCTCGGGATCGAAGTTCTCGGCGTCATCACCGGCCGTTTGACCTACGGCCATCGCTTTCACCATCCGCTGCCGATCGCTCTGACCAATCCGGCGGAGTATGCCGAACGTCTGTATGCCGAAGGCAAGGTGATCGTCAGCCCGGAAGATAGAAAAGATATTATCGCCGTACTTGCTCAGCAAGCCGCGATGGCGGTGGGCGGCACGGCGCACATCGAACTCGAGCTCTTGGACGAAGTCGCCGCGCTGGTCGAGTGGCCCTCGCCGATTACCGGCAGCTTTGACGAGCGCTATCTCTCACTGCCGCAGGAAGTGCTGATGACCACCCTGCAGACGCATCAGAAGTACTTTCCAATCAAGGATGCCGCGGACAAGCTGCTGCCTTATTTCATCACCTTCAGCAATATTGAAAGCCGCGATTCCGACGTCATCCGGCGCGGCAACGAGCGGGTCATCCGCCCGCGCCTCGCCGACGCCGAGTTCTTCTGGGCGCAGGATCGCAAAAAAACGCTGGAGAGCCGTATCCCCGCGCTGTCAGGTATTACGTTTCAGAAGACCTTGGGTTCTCTCTTGAGCAAGACTCGCCGCGTCCAGCGCCTCGCCGTGTACATCGCGCAGGCGTTGAGCGCCGAAAGCGCCCTCGTCGAACGCGCCGCGCTGTTGGCCAAGGCCGATCTTCTCACTGAGATGGTCGGCGAATTTCCCACCCTGCAAGGCACGATGGGGCGCTATTATGCCCTGGCCGAAGGCGAACCCGCGGAAGTCGCCATCGCCATCGAGGAGCAATACCTGCCAAAAGTATCCGGAGGCCCTCTGCCGGAAACCTTGGCCGGCCAGATGCTGGCGCTTGCCGAAAAGTTCGACACCCTGTGCGGCATCTTCAGCGTGGGACTCCTCCCGACTGGCGACAGCGATCCTTATGCACTGCGCCGCGCCGCCTTGGGAGCCGTGCGCATTCTCGTTGAAGAAAAGCTGGAATTGAGCGTTCCCGCGCTGGTCGAACGCGCCACCGCCCCGTTGGAGCACGCTTTCGACCGCGAGGCGATTCGGCAGGCCGTCTACGAATTCATCCTCGATCGTTTCAAGGGTTACTGTCTCGAACAGGGTTATTCTGCCGATGAGTTCGAAGCGGTTTTAGCGGTACGGCCCGCCGTGCTGCTGGATTTCGCGAGGCGTCTTGCGGCGGTCAAACAGTTTCGCGATCTGGAAGCAGCGGCGAGCCTCGCCGCGGCCAATAAGCGCATATGCAATATCCTGCGCAAGGCCGAGGAAAATGTCGTCGGCAACGTAGACATCGCCTTTCTCACCGCGGCCGAAGAGAGTGCTTTGTTCGCCGAAATCCGCCAGGCCAAACAAGATGCCCTGCCCCGGCTGCAGCGGGGCGACTATACCGCCGCGCTGTGCCGGCTCGCCGCATTGCGCGGTCCAGTGGACGCTTTCTTCGATCACGTGCTGGTCATGACGGACGATGCGGCGCTCCGGCAAAACCGGCTGGGGCTCTTGGCGATGATCCGGGACCTGTTCCTGCAGATCGCTGACGTATCCAAGCTGCAACTGGTGAGCTGATCGCCGATGGCTTACGTAATCCTGGATCGCGACGGCGTCATCAACGAAGATTCGGCCGACTATATCAAATCGCCAGAGGAATGGCGGCCCATTCCCGGGAGTCTGGAGGCAATCGCCCGGTTGACCCGACAGGGCTATAAAATCGTCGTCATCACCAACCAGTCCGGTATCGCCCGCGGCCTGTTCAACCATGCGACGATGGAGGCCATGCACGACAAAATGCGCCAACTGGCGGAAGCGGCCGGAGGCAAGATCGAGGATATTTTTGTTTGTCCACACGCACCGAAAGACGCTTGCGGCTGCAGGAAGCCCCAAACCGGTCTCTTTGAGGCCTTTGCGAGAAAGCATGCGGTAGACCTGAATGGCGTCTTGGCAGTCGGCGACAGCTTCAGGGACATCGAGGCGGCCCTTGCGGTGGGCGCCCGGCCGATTCTGGTAAAAACCGGAAAAGGCGCGCAGACGCTAGCCCGCAATCCTCTTCCTGATATACCCATTTGTGCCAATCTCGATGAAGCCGCTCGTTACATCCTCGCTAACCGATAAACTCAACGTCTATGTCCGATCGGCGGTATTTCTGGTCGCCACGGTGCTCGCCACGCTAGTCATGGGGCCTGTCTTTCCGCTGCTGAGACCGTTCCCTTTCGAACTGCGTGCCCGCCTTGCGCGCGCCTGGGTAGATTATGTCTTATGGCTTCTCAGGACCATATGTGGCTTGAGTTATGCCGTCACTGGACGGGAAAATATACCGCCGACCAACGGCATCATCCTGTGCAAGCATCAATCGGCCTGGGAAACCATTGCCTTGCAGCAACTGTTTCCGCGGACCGTCTTCATCCTCAAGCGCGAATTACTGAGGATTCCTTTTCTCGGCTGGGCGCTCGCCAGTCTCGAACCGATCGCGATCGACCGCCACGACAAAGCGGCGGCGATGAAAAAGGTCATCAGTGAAGGCGCTGACCGGCTTAAGCGGGGGCGCTGGATCGTCATCTTCCCCGAAGGCACCCGCGTCCCGCCCGGTCATAAAAGGCGTTTCGGCAAGAGCGGCGGCATTCTGGCGCACAGCACCGGCTATCCGGTCGTGCCGGTGGCGCACAATGCCGGAGAGTTCTGGAGCCGGCGCGCTTTCGTCAAGTATCCGGGCATCATCCAGCTACGTATCGGCCGTCCGATTTATCCTCAAGGGCTCGGCGCGAGTGAAATCAATCAGCAGGCCGAACAGTGGATCGACGCACAAATGACGACGATTAGCCGCGAGCCGACGGCAAGCCCCTCTAGCGAACCGGCATGACCGACAGCGACTGCGATAAGCCGAAGCTGCGGGACGCCGAATGCTGCTCCTGATAGTAGAGGCGTACGCTATAGTTGCCGACCGGCAGCCTGCCGAGAACATACTGGCCGTAGAGCGGATAGCCGGGCGCAGCTTGATGGTAGATAGGCGCATTGTAGACCGTAGGCAGGCAGATACGCGCATCCACGACCACGATTTCAATCACGTTATCCGCCATCGTCGCGGTTACCGATTCTCCGTTACAGCCGCGCAAGGGATAGTAGACCACGATCGTATCGTCCGTCGTCGGGCTGGTGGGCTCTAGGATGATCTGCTGGACCACCTGGGGCGGCGGCACGGCAACAGGGTATCGCGGGGGCCGCCAGGGC
>CADDZF010000082.1 GCA_902812445.1 Methylococcaceae bacterium
TATTGATACGGCGCACATAGACCTGTTTTCCCGGATCGATAAAGAAGGTAAGGTTTACCGTCTTGTCCTGCTGCTTGATATCGGGAACCATATTGACGTTGGCAAAGATATAGCCTTCATCGCCCAGCCGGTCCGAGATCGCCTTTGATGTCTCGGTGGCAAGCCGTCGGGAGAAAACTTCGCCCGGCCCGATCTGGACCAGACGAGTCAGCTCTTCAGGTGCAACGATCATTTTTCCACTCAGTTTAACCTCATTCAAGGTATAAACATCACCCTCTTTGACATTGATCGTGACGTAAATCTGTTTTTTATCCGGCGTGATGGAAACCTGGGTCGACTCGATGTCGAAGTTGATATAGCCCCGGTCCAGATAATAAGAACGCAATCTTTCCAGATCAGCAGACAGCTTTTGCTTAGAATACTGATCGTTTTTGGTATAGAACGAGAGCAAATTCGGCGTGCTCAATTCAAAAGCCTTTAACAATTCTTTATCGCTGAACGCATTGTTGCCGACGATATTGATCTGCTGGATCTTGGCGACCTTACCCTCCGAGATCTTGATTCTTATGGCGACTCGGTTTCTGGATAGATCGGTTACTTCGGAATCTATTTTCAGCCCGTACTTTCCGCGGCTGTAGTACTGCCTTCTCAGTTCCTGCTCCACTTTATCGAGGATTTGGCGATCGAACACCTTGCCTTCCGACAAGCCGATACCCTTAAGCGCTTTCTTCAGCTCATCGGTGCTCAGATCCTTGTTTCCCTCGAGGGTTATGCTGGCGATGGCAGGCCGCTCTTCCACAATGACGATCAATACATTGCCTTCCTGCTCTAGACGAACGTCCTTAAAGAAACCCGTTTTGAACAGCGCTCTGATGGTATCGGCCGACTGTTTCCGGTCAAATACATCACCTACTTTCAAGGGCAGATAGTTAAATACCGTACCCGCTGAAATTCGTTGCAGCCCTTCTACTCGAATATCCTCGATCACGAAAGGCTCCAGTCCCCATGCAGCTTGCGCGAGGAAGATGCATAAGAAAAAAAGCAGCGATATGATTCTGGACTTATTCATCCCTGAACAGGAGACCGCCCGGGAAGGCCGCAATGAAAGCAGTCGGAATAACTGGAACGCCCCGGGCGGTGAACCCGGATTGGAGGATCGATAAAGTACGCAATGTAATGAAATCCGTAAGCAGAAGCTTTGCCCAGTTTCATCAGACCGTTATGCGGGCGCTCGCCGTCAAGGGCAGATGAAAGAGTATGCCTTCTGTTCTTTAACTATTGATTTGTAAGGAGACGAGGCGCTTAGGCCGTCTCAGCTGCCCTTAAGGTCCCTGGCAACTTGTTCGATGCTGATATGGCGAATGTTTTTTCCTTTTGCGTAAAAAATCACATACTCGCAGATGTTGCAGGAACGGTCGCCAATCCGTTCCAGTGATCTTGATGACCACATGATGCTCAATGATATCGGGATTGAACGTGGATCTTCCATCATGTAGGTGATCTGCTGCCGCATGATGCTTTCATATTCCTGATCGACCTGCTTGTCCTCCTGTGCGACCTTCAGTGCTGCGTCCACGTCCATGCGGGCAAAGGCGTCCAGCGCCTCGCGGAGCAAACCGCGCACATGAAACGCTAACTGCTGCAGCTCTGTCAACTGGTTCTTCTTAGGGTAATGTAGCGCCATATCGATGGCTTGGCGGGCAATTCTTTTCGCATCATCACCAATACGTTCGAGATCAGTGATGGTTTTGATCACGACGACAACGAGCCTCAGATCACGCGCAGTCGGCTGACGCCGGGCCAGTATCTGGGTGCATTCATCATCGATCGATACCTCCATGGAATTCACTTTATAATCACCCGCGATCACTTTTTCTGCCAGATCGACGTCGTTCTCAAGCAAGGACTTGACTGCCGAGTCAATTTGCTCTTCCACTAAGCCGCCTAATCTCAATACGCGGCTACGGATGTCCAGCAGTTCATTATCGAACTGCTTGGAGATATGCTGATGCAGATTTTCGGTATCGATCTGATTTGCCATGCGTCCAGAGTATAAGCCGTTTGCCCCACAGCGTCGAATAAAACTCAGCTAAGCTCCAAACCATGCCGAGCATGGTGAACGAGTCGATTGATGTTAGCGAACGGGACCTGATCGAGCCTAAGTTCAAGCCGGCATGAGGCAACGGAAGCTTCGCTTCGGGCGTGGAGAAAACGAAAAGGTAGTATCGTCAGCCGTTGCAGAGGGCTTATGGATGGGTGGACCAAAAGGCTGTTTGCGCGGGGCCTGTGTACCTGAGCGCGGTGCGCTACCTGCGAGCCGGCAGAATCCGTCCTTTCGTCCGGGCAAACTCGTCGGTCAGTGGGAGCCTGCTATGACGGCGGCCGGTCGGGTCCTCATGCGGCCCCCTCGACGCTTGTGAGCCGCTCGCCAACGTCTGTTCAATCCACCCGAAATCCCGGACGCGTTCACAGGCTCCTAAAGAGGATTCAATCCTACAGGAGCCTTTCCCTTGCCGGCCGGAGGTTTTAATAATGCTTCCCTTTGACGTGCATATCGTTCTTGACGGACTTCACGCCTTTGACGCTTTGTGCTACCTCGATCGCCTTGTTGATATCGGCTTTGGAGCTGACGAAGCCGCTTAACTGAACCGTACCCTTGAAGGTTTCGACGTTGATTTCGCCCGACTTGAGCGAAGGCTCGTTGAGAATGGCCGCTTTGACTTTGGACGTAATGACCGTGTCGTCAATATACTCTCCGGTTCCCTCGTGCCTCGGCGTCGGCGCGCACCCCACGATGAGAGCGAGCAGCATGAAGATGTAAAAAACGGTGAATCGATTAGATGGCCTCATAGTAATTCCTCCTTATTGATTGGTAACGAATCGATGACGCCTTCGATCAACCGAACGAAAAGCGCTTGGCTGCAACGCGTGTTGCGATATCACGGTTCGACAGCATACTTAAAGCATCGAGATGCCACAAGGATCTATTCCCTGGAAGCCCGGTGCTGGGACGAGGGGGCCGGCGATCATGCCGATACGGTCACGATTGTGTTCGCTGAACGCGGCGCGACGGCGCTCGCGAATTTCCTATCTTAGTCACGCAGTCGATTGTGAATGGCGGTCGCCGCAATCGCTGCCTGACCGGTGGCAACGCTGATCTGATTGAGCGCGCTGACGACATCGCCCGCGGCGTACAGGCCAGGCACCGTTGTCTGCATGTGCGCGTTCACCTTCAAGCCACCCTCGGCATCGTGTTCCGCCCCCAATGCCACGGCAAGATCGCAGCGGTTGCGGCAGCCGAGCGCCGCATAGATCGCATCGAACCGGTAAATTTTTCCGTTCGCACCATACAGTGAAGTCACCTGGGCTTGCTCGAACCCGATGCGGTGTATCGGCTCGGCCACGATTGCAATGCCGGCGCGTGCGGCGTTTTCTCGGTTTGGGTCGGAAAAACCGGGCTCGTGTCCCAACGTCAATAGCGTCAATGCGGCCGTGAACGTCCGAAGAAACAGCGCCTCGCGCACAGCGCGATCATTCCAGCCGATGACGGCAACCCTGCGGTCGATCACTTCATAGGCGTCGCACACCGGACAATAGCGCAGATAGCCATCGCGGGTGGCGCCTTGCGGATTGGGCAGTGGTGGCTCGATATCCACGGTGCCGGTCGCCAGCAGCACGGTCTTCGCGTGGATTTCAAGGTCACGAGCACGAGCGGTGAAATGACCGTCAGTATTTGCGGCCAGGTGCTCCACAGTCATCGGGATCGCCGTCACACCATATCGCTGCGCGTGTTGTTTCAAGCGTGACAGCAGTTCAACGCCGGATATGCCCTCTGGCCAGGCAGGGAAATTATGGGAAAGCGGTATCATGCGGGCGCGGCTCTCCTCGGCATCGATCAAGGCCAAGCGGCGCCTGAAGCGGGCGAGATAGATGGCCGCGGTGAGTCCCGCCGGTCCGCCGCCGATCACCAGGCAATCGTATGGCGCATTCATCTAGATCGCCCGCACGCTGATTTCACCGTATCGCGAGCGGGTCGCCGATGTTTTTGGCATGCCCCGCTCGATCGTAGCGGCCAGTCAAAGACGGCTGCGTATGCGATCGTAAGCGCGCTCGACTTCCTCGCCCACGCGCTTGAGGCTATTCCAGACGTCCTCCGAGGCGTTTTTCGTCTCAGCGCGGACTTCGTCCAGCCTGGACCTGAATTGCGCCAGCTTCTCCTCCGCCTGCTTCCATTCATCCCTCGCTTCCATTTTCGCAAGGCTCATCTGCACCATGAGCTCGTCCCGCTGCTGCTGCAACGATTCCCACAGTTTGTCGAGTCGGGTCTGTATGCTCATATTGATTCCTGCATTCGTGTCCCCGTCACAACCGCCTGACCATCTTGAAACACGGGCGGTTCCCTAAGTCACTCAGGGGGAATTATAACCATTTCTTCCGCCAGAAATAGATCAGCATGGCGAGAATCACGCCCAGCATGAGCAGCAATGCAAAAGGATAACCGTAATACCAATTGAGTTCCGGCATGTTCCACGGGCTCGCCTCAGGGTTGAAATTCATCCCATAGACGCCGGCGATAAAGGTCAGCGGCATGAAAATGGTCGAGATCACGGTGAGCAGGCGCATGTTTTCGTTGAGCTTGTTGCTGACGCTGGAGAGATAGACATCTAGCATGCTCGCCGTCATGTCGCGGTAGGCTTCGAGCAGTTCGATGATGTGCACGACATGATCATAACAGTCGCGAAGATAGACCTTGGTGCTGTCCTGCATCAGCGGAAAATCCTCACGCATGAGAAAATTGACGACTTCCCGGTGCGGCCAGGTCATGCGTCGCAGCAGCAGCAAATCGCGCTTGATCGCGTGCAGCTGATTGAGCGTACTTTTGCCCGGCCTCTCCAGAAGCTTTTCCTCCAGCGTCTCGATGCGCGCCCCAAGGTCTTCGAGCAGCGGAAAGCCTTCGTCGATGATCAGGTCGACCAGCTCATAAAAGAGGAAGTCCGATTGCCGGTTGAGCAGCCAGTCATCCTGCTTGCGCAAGCGTCTGCGTATCGGCTCGAACGGATCCTCCACGCCGTTGCTGAAACTGATGATCAGGTTTTCGTCATAGAAAAGGCTGATCTGTTCGACGAAAACGGCGTCATTGCGCCAGACCGGCCGGCTCAGAATGATGAATAACTGCTCATCGTAAATCTCCGCTTTCGGTCGGTGGCCTGCGATCGTTATGTCTTCCAGCGCGAGCGGGTGAATGTTGAACACGGCACCGAGCCGTTGCAGCGTTTCCGCTTCGATGGCGCCCTGAACGTGAAACCAGGTAATGGTCGCGGGCGTGTCGAGATAAGCTTTGCATTCATCGATGCTGGCGTCCTGCTTCTCAGTGAGATGGCCCCCACCATAGTCCAGCAGACTGATTTTGAAGTCGCCGCCTCGCTCGGCCGGACTCCCGCCAGGAGCGTCGTCGAGAAGATCGTACGGCTTGATGGAAAGGTCCATGGATGCCTGCGAAATGGGCTTTATGCGATTTCGGCGAGCAATTTTTGCATCATCGCCTCCGCCTGACCGAGATAACTGCCGCCGAACAGGTTCAGATGATTCAAGACGTGATAAAGGTTATAGAGCACCTTGCGGCTTGAATAAGCCGGATCCAGCGGGAAAACCTCGTTGTAGGCGGCATAAAAATCCTGGCCGAAGCCGCCGAACAGCTCCGTCATGGCGATATCCGCCTCACGGTCGCCGTAGTAACACGCGGGATCGAAAATGACCGGCTGCCCCGTCATTTCGGCAGCATAGTTTCCGGACCACAAATCGCCGTGCAGCAGCGAGGCCTGTGGTTGACCGGTGCCAAAGAAAGCACCGAGCCGGACGCAGAGCAATTCGCCCTGGCGCTGCAGTTTGCCGCCATAGCCGCGGCGTGCGGCCAACTCCAGCTGGTAGCCCAGCCTGTGATGCGTAAAGAATTCGGCCCAATCGTCGCTCGGGGGGTTAGTTTGCGGTGTGGAACCGATGGTATTGTTGCGGTGCCAGCCGTAATAAGGCTGAGGGATACGATGCAGGGCGGCGAGCTGCCGCCCGAGCGAGCGGTCGCTATCCGTATGGCGCGAGCCGAGCGGCAGATTCTCCAGCACCAGGTAGGCGCTGTCGCCTGCGGTCCCGTGACAAATCGGCTGGGGTACCTTGACCGTGCCCGTTGCGATCAGTTCCTCTAGCCCGCATGCTTCGGCTTCGAACATGGAAGCTCGCTCGCGCCGGTTCAGCTTGAGGAAATAGGCCATATCGGCGCCTTCCAGCCGATACGCCGAGTTGATGCAGCCGCCGCCGAGCGGTGTTCGTCTGCACAGCTGGAAGCTTTTGCCGGTCGCCTCGCCGATGCATCGTTCTACGGTTTGCCAGTTAATCGACGTGCTCATGGCAAGGACATTCAAATCAAATCACGCTAAACTGGCATCCGAGGCGGCTCGCCTGACTACTGCTAAAAATTCCTATGCCCATCTCTTCTTCATCTCGAGACAGTTTGTTGCTGCTGGCATACTGCGGCTTCCTTTACTGGTTATCCGACCAGTCCTACCTACCGGTACCGCTCGATTTCCCCCAGCAGGACAAGCTGAACCATACCATTGCCTATGGTCTCATGGCCCTTTTGGCATGGCGTTGTTTTGCGCACTGGCTGCCGTCCCCGCTACCGCTCGCGCTTTCGACCAGCGTTTTTTGTATCGCTTACGGCTTCAGCGATGAATGGCACCAGTCATTCGTGCCCGGGAGAAGCGCCGATGCGTGGGACTGGCTGACCGATTCGGCGGCGGCTGCGACGACCGCTTTCTGGCTGACGTTGAAATACCGGGCGAGAGCTGTGCAACCTGAGCGGCTGTGAAACTCGCTCGGCCCATCGTCTTGTCGCACGCTGCCCGCCTCCCACCCGTTTTGAGGCTTTCCCGAGGAACCGCCTCAAACCGCCTGCTTCAACGCCGTCTCCGCTTTATCACGGTAAGCGGGGATCTTATCGAAATTGAGATAGCGGTAAGTATCCGTGGCAGTGCCGGCGACCTGCCGCATGTGATCCATGTATTCGTCCACTGTGGGAATGCGGTTCACGATGGAGCAGACGGCGGCCACCTCTGCCGAAGCAAGGAAGACGTTCGCCCCGGCACCTAGACGGTTGGGGAAATTGCGCGTCGAGGTCGACACCACCGTCGCGTTGTCGGCAACCCGCGCCTGGTTGCCCATGCACAATGAGCAGCCCGGCAGTTCCATACGCGCGCCGGCTTTGCCGTAAATTCCGTAATAGCCTTCTTCAGTCAATTCAGCCTGATCCATCTTGGTCGGCGGTGCGATCCACAGACGACCCGGCACGCTGCGATCGAATTTTTCCAGCAGCTTGCCGGCGGCGCGGAAATGGCCAATATTGGTCATGCAGGAGCCGAGGAAGACTTCGTCGATGGGCGTGCCCGCCACCGCGGACAGCGGCTTGACGTCGTCCGGGTCATTCGGGCAGCAGAGCAGGGGCTCCTTGATGGCGTCCATGTCGATTTCGATAGTCTCGTAATACTCGGCGCCCTCATCGGCTTCCAGCAGCACCGGGTGCGCCAGCCAGTCCTCCATAGCCTTGATGCGGCGCCGGATGGTACGCACATCACCGTAGCCCTCGGCGATCATCCAGTTCAACAGGACGACGTTGGACTTGAGATATTCCTCGATCGGCGCTTTGTCAAGGCGAATGGTGCAGGCGGCGGCGGAGCGTTCGGCCGAGGCATCGGCTAGCTCGAATGCCTGCTCGACCCTGAGATCGGGCAGCCCTTCGATCTCCAGGACACGGCCGGAAAACACATTTTTCTTGCCCTTCTTTTCCAGCGTCAGCAGCCCCCGCTTCAGCGCGGCAAACGGTATGGCGTGCACCAGATCGCGTAGGGTGATGCCCGGCTGCAGGTTGCCCTTGAAGCGAACCCTTACCGATTCGGGCATGTCCAGCGGCATGATGCCGGTCGCCGCGGCAAATGCGACCAGCCCGGAGCCAGCCGGAAACGAAATGCCGATCGGGAAGCGGGTGTGCGAATCGCCGCCGGTGCCGACGGTGTCCGGCAGCAGCATGCGGTTGAGCCAGGAATGGATGATGCCGTCGCCCGGTCTGAGCGCTACGCCGCCGCGGTTCATGATGAAAGCGGGCAGCGTGTGATGGGTCTCGACGTCGACCGGCTTCGGGTAGGCGGCGGTATGGCAGAACGACTGCAGCACGAGATCGGCGGAAAAGCCGAGACAGGCGAGATCTTTCAGCTCATCGCGCGTCATTGGTCCGGTGGTATCCTGAGACCCGACCGTGCTGATGTGCGGCTCGCAGTACATGCCGGGGCGTACGCCAGGAACGCCGCACGCCTTGCCGATCATTTTTTGCGCCAGCGTGAAACCCCGGCCTGAATCGGCGTTTGCCAGCGGGCGCCGGAACACGGGCGACGGGCCGAGATGCAAAGCTCTCCGCGCCCGGTCCGTGAGACCGCGGCCGATGATCAGGGCAATTCGCCCGCCCGCCTGCACTTCATCGAGAATGAGATCCGTCTTTAGGGTAAAGCGCGCAAGGGTTTGATCCGTATCATGCCTGTTGATGACGCCTTGGTAAGGATAAATGTCGATCACCTCGCCCATGGCCATGCCGGTCACATCGCACTCGATCGCCAGCGCGCCGGAGTCTTCCATGGTATTGAAGAAGATCGGGGCGATCTTGCCACCAATGCAGACTCCGCCCGCGCGCTTGTTGGGGACATAGGGAATGTCATCGCCGATATGCCAGAGCACCGAATTGGTGGCCGATTTTCTCGATGACCCGGTGCCCACGACGTCGCCAACGAAGGCGACCGGAAAGCCGATGCGCTTGAGTTCGGCGATCTGCTCCCCGGCATTGACGATGCCCTCGCGCGGCACTTTCAACATGGATTTGGCGTGCAGCGGAATATCGGGGCGCGACCACGCATCGGGCGCCGGCGAGAGATCATCGGTATTGATTTCGCCAACCACCTTGAATACCGTCACGGTGAGCTTTTCCGGCACTTTGGGCCTGCGGGTGAACCACTCCGCCTCGGCCCAGGAGCGCATCACCGAAACGGCGCAGCGGTTACCCGCATCCGCCCTTTCCTGGACGTCATGGAAGGCGTCGAACATCAGTAGCGTGTGCGCTAAGCCTTGCGCCGCGAGAGGCCCCAGCTCGTCCTCGCTCAACAGGTCGATCAGGGGCGCGACGTTGTAGCCGCCCAGCATGGTGCCCAGCAGCTCGGTCGCGCGGACGGGAGACAAGATCGGCGACAGCGCCTTCTTGTGCGCGATCGCCGCCAGAAAACCCGCCTTGACATAAGCCGCCTCGTCGACGCCTGCCGGGACGCGGTACGTCAGTAGATCGAGCAGATAGTTCTCCTCGCCCGCCGGCGGATTTTTCACCAGCTCGACCAGCGCGGCGGTTTGTTCCGCGCTCAGCGGCTTCGGAACTACGCCTTGTGCTGCCCGTTCGGCCGCGTGTTTACGATATTCGTCTAACATAAATCCGCCTTTAATCGATCAAAACCATCGGTGAAAGATCGCATCCGGCACCGGTCGATGATCACGGGCTCGAATGATGTGAAAAGCCTGGCTTGACCTCCATCAAGTAAACAATGCATCAATCCAAAGCCGATTCTATCAGTTTTTATATCAAGCGGTCGCTCGATCCATTTACTTTGGCGAAAAACTCAATTGAGCCTTGTATGCAGGCGCGGGCAACCGCGCGCTTTTCAATCCATATCCTTGTCTGCCAGCGTCTCGATCAGCATGCTCAGCTCTGCGGGATCAACCGGCTTGGCGAGGTGCACCTGAAAGCCGGCCAGGAGCACCCGCAGCCGGTCTTGCGGCTGCGCATAGGCCGTCAGCGCGATGGCGGGAATCTTCGCCCGAAGCGGTACGTTTTGTTCCATTTCCAATGCGCGGACCTTGCGTATCACCGCATAACCGTCCTCTCCCGGCAAACCGATATCACAAATCAGTACGTGCGGCGGCCGCTGTCCCAGCGTGTCGGCAACTACGGACAGCGCCTCGCCGCCGGATGCCACCGCGTCCACTTGGGCCCCTTGCGTGCTCAGTAGGGCGGTTAACAACTCGCGAGATTCTTCCTGATCGTCCACGACCAGAATGCGCAGACCACTGAGCGAGAGCGGTGCGACCGGCTGGCTCGCATCATTCGCCTCGTGGCACTCTAGTTCGGCCCCGACCGGCAGGGCGCGCAGTGGGAGATTTACCGTAAACCGGGCGCCCTGCCCTTCGCCCGGGCTCTCGGCGCTTACCTGGCCTCCATGCAGCTCGACCAGATGCCGTACCAGAGCGAGCCCGAGTCCCAGCCCGCCGTAGCGTCGGATGCTGGAGCTATCCAACTGACGAAAGCGGTCGAACACATAGGGCAGGAAATCGGCCGCGATGCCCTTGCCGGTATCGGCCACGGTAAGGCTCGAGCAGCTGTTCCTACGCTGCAACTTGAGCTCAATACGACCCCCTTCGGGAGTAAACTTTATGGCGTTCGCGAGAAGATTCCAGACGATCTGCTGCAGCCGAGCCGCATCGCCGGTGACCTGTTCGGCTTCCACCTCGACCTGCGTATACAGCTCAACTCCCTTTGCCTCGGCAGAGGCGCTGACGGCGTCCACGGCCGCCCGGATGACGGCTCCCAGATTGACCGGCTGGATGTCGAGCTTCAGCTTGCCGGTGATGACGCGAGCGGTATCCAGCAGATCTTCCACCAGTTGGCGCTGCACGTCGACGTTACGCCGGATCACCGTTACGGCCTTGTCGAAAGTCGCCGAATCGAGCGGCCTGCGCGTGCTCAGCAGGTGCGCCCAGCCCAGCATGGCATTGAGCGGGGTGCGCAGCTCATGCGAGACGACGGCCAAAAACTCATCCTTGGATCGGTTGGCCGCCTCGGCGGTTTCGCGCGCCCGCTGTTCCTGAACCAGCAGTCGCTCGCGCTCGGCTTCGGCTTGCTTGCGCTCGGCGATCTCCTGTTGCAGTTGCGCAAGCAGGGCACGGTTCTCCTGCTCGCGCTGGTACAGTCGAACCAGCGCCTTGACGTTGGCGACGAGTTCGGCCGGCATGACGGGCTCGGTGAGATAGCCATCCGCGCCACAGTCCAGACCGCGTACACGGTCGTCACTGCCCAACAGCGTGGCTGAGATCTGCAGCACCAGCGTGGCAACCGTCGCCGCATTGGCCTTGATGCGGCGACAGACTTCGATGCCGCTGATGTCCGGCAGCTTGATATCCAGTAGCACGAGCACTGGTCGCTCCGTCTCGACCAGACGCAAAGCTTCAGCGCCGGTTTGCGCATCGATGATCTCGAAACCGGCCTGTCGCAGGATACGCCCTTTCGCGTAGCGCCCGGCATCATCATCGTCGACGTTCAAGATTTTTATTGTCATGATTGAATTCTTACGTCCACCGGAAAAAAGGGCACCGTACTCACCCGGCATCGAGGAGGGCGCATTCCAGCATCTTCGGCGTCAACTCATCCTTGGCCAGAATCATCCGAGCGCGGCTCAACAGCCGCTGCCGCTCATCTTCGCCAAGGACTCCTGCAGTGATGATGATCACCGGAATGGCGCAAGTGAGCGGATCGGCTTTCAGCTCCTCGAGCACGTGCTCCCCGGAAAGCCCCGGCAGGTTCAGATCGAGAAAGATGACGCCCGGTTTGATCTGCCGCGCCAGTTGCAGGCCCTGCGTGCCCTCGTTCGCTTCGGCGAGCTCATACGTTCTGTCGCCGAGCAGTTTCTTCAGCAGGTAGCGCGCCGGTTCTTCGTCATCGATGATGAGAACCCGCTTCATCCCTTTGCCGGCGGCTTCGGGAAGAGCGAGTTCGCCGAGCCTCCTAAGCAACGTGTCGCGGTCGATCGGCTTGATGCAGTAGGCATCTGCCCCCAGCGTGAGGCCTTTGCGCTGATCATCTACTGTCGTCACCACCAAGATCGGGATCGCTTTGGTCGTCTCGTCGCCCTTTAGATCGGTCAGCCAGTGCCAGGTATTTTCACCGTGCAGGAGTATATCGAGGATGACCGCCTGCGGGCGTACCTGGTGGATTCTCTGGCGTACCTCGCGCAGACTGCGCGCCGGAACAAGCTGATAGCGCGAGCCACGGAGATACTTTTGATAAAGCAATCGTGTTTCAGCATCGTCCTCTACCAGCACGACGGACATGCGCCCGGGATCCGGCTCGATGGCGTCCTCCCCGAGTGCCGGTTTTTCATCGTGCCGAGCATAATGTAACGGAATCGTGGCGCTGAAAACGGAACCCCTGCCCGGCTCGCTCTCTACCCGGATGGCGCCTCCGAGCAACCTCGTGAGCCGGCGACAGAGTGGCAGCCCCAGGCCGGTGCCCTTTACCCGCCGCTGCAAACAATTTTCCAGCTGGGTGAAGTCCTCAAAGATCAGGGATTGGTCTTCCGCGGCGATGCCGATGCCGGTATCGGCGACGGAAAAGACCGCCGCTTCGCCGCTCGCCGCCAATGTTGCTTTGATGCGTATTTCACCGCGCTCGGTAAACTTCAGGGCGTTCGAGATAAAGTTGCGGAGGATTTGCGATAGTTTGCCCTCGTCGCTGTAGAGCAGCGGAATGTCGCGCGGTTCTTCGAACACGAGATTGACGGCATCGTTGACCAGCAACGGGCGTAGCATGCCGCGCAGGGCGCTGAACAGATTTTCGACGGCAAATTCGACCGGCCGCACCGCGATCTTGCCGGCCTCGATCTTGGCCAGGTCCAACAGGTCGTTGACCAGCTCCAGTAGGGTTTCGGCGCCTTTGCGGATAAAGGCTACCTGCTTCTCCTGCTCGCTGTTCAGTGGACCGTCGCAACGATCGAGCAGGAGCTGCGAAAGCGCCAGCAACGAATTGAGCGGCGTGCGAAATTCATGACTCATGTTGGAGAGAAAGCGCGACTTCATCTCGTCGGCGCGGCGCAGGTGATCGGCTTTTTCATCCAGCTCTGCATACAGCGCCACGACACCGCGGTTGGTGTCTTCCAGCTCCCGATTGAGATGAATCAAGTCCTCCTGGCGTTCACGCAGTTCCGCCAACGCGCGCAGCAACTCTCGATTTTGCCGGTGAAGCTCTTCAAGGGCAGTTTGCGACGGCTCCTCGGCGAGCTGGGCGGCGATGTGGTTAATTCCATTTCTAATTCTGAAGTGAATCTATGATCCATGGCCAAGCGACGATCGAATGGACTCGGCCGTGGTCGTTTTCCAGCGTTCTCAAGCTGTCTTCCAAGTGATCCTCCAGAGCGTCGATA
>CADDZF010000083.1 GCA_902812445.1 Methylococcaceae bacterium
ATCCTTTGGATGGGTACCAAAAGCCTAATCAGCGCCAGCCTGATTCTGATCGTGGCCGTCTCATCCGGGCTCGTAGAGTCCTGGGCGACCGTCGGCGTCCTGCCGATCGCTTTTCTGACCGGTATCTACGCTGTCTGGTCAAATCGCTGGATGATTGGCCGAGCTTGAGGTATTCCTACCGGCCTGCCAATCTCGAAGACGTGTTCCTCAAAATGACCGGGCGGGAACTACGCAATGACTGAAGCTTTCCCGACGGCTTTCGCTCGCTGGCAAGCGGTGTGGCGGCGCAATGCGCTGATCTGGCGGAAATCCGCCGGCAGTGCGCTCCTGGCCGGCTTTGCCGAGCCCTTGTTTTATCTGTTTGCCCTGGGTTATGGTCTCGGCCGCTTCATCGGCGACGTGGAAGGCGTTTCCTATATCGTTTTTTTGACGTCCGGCATACTGGCCACCAGCTCGATGAACACCGCGACGTTCGAGGGACTTTATC
The DNA here is from genome assembly GCA_902812445.1 of Methylococcaceae bacterium. Taxonomy (GTDB): domain Bacteria; phylum Pseudomonadota; class Gammaproteobacteria; order Methylococcales; family Methylococcaceae; genus CADDZF01. Next base: position 488 of record CADDZF010000083.1, read on the forward strand.
TCGCCTACACGCGCATGGAGGTATTGCACACCTGGGACGGCATGCTGTCGGCGCCTTTGAATATCGCCGACGTGGTTATCGGTGAAATCCTTTGGATGGGTACCAAAAGCCTAATCAGCGCCAGCCTGATTCTGATCGTGGCCGTCTCATCCGGGCTCGTAGAGTCCTGGGCGACCGTCGGCGTCCTGCCGATCGCTTTTCTGACCGGTATCTGTTTTGGCAGTATGGCGCTGGTGATCACGTCCTATTCGAGGAGCTATGATTTTTTCGCCTACTACATCACGTTGGTTATCACTCCCATGGTGCTGCTGAGCGGGGTATTTTTCCCCCTGGATGCGCTCCCTACGACGGTTCAGACTGGCAGCGCCTTGTTGCCGCTGCAGCACGTCGTGGCCATGGTGCGCGGCCTGATGTCGGGTCAGGCGTCGCCGAGCCTCGCGGTGCACCTTGCCGTGCCGTTCGCCTTCAGCCTGACCGCGATGGCGTTTGCCATCTGGCGGCTGAACAAGCGTTTATTGCAGTAAGTCAGCGGGATGCATTCACTTATCAGCCAACTCGAACACGATCTCGGCCAATGCCTGCGCAAGGACCAGGTCTCGTTCCGAAAACAACTGGCCCGCGTCCGCTCGCGCTGCCGGAGTGGCGATGAGGTGACTTCCCGCCTGCAAGAACTGGCCGGCCGCGTGCGCCAGTCCATCGCACAGAGCGAGGCGCGGTCCTGCAACCTGCCGAGTCTGACCTACCCGGACGATTTGCCGATCAGCGCAAAGAAGGACGCGATTTTGCAGGCGCTTCTCGGCCATCAAACGATCATCGTCTGCGGCGAAACCGGTTCCGGCAAAACGACCCAGTTGCCGAAGATGTGCCTGGCCGCAGGACGTGGCCGAACCGGTTTCATCGGTCATACCCAGCCACGCCGGATCGCGGCGCGCACCGTGGCCGCCCGCATCGCGGAGGAATTGCGCGAGCCGCTGGGGCGAGCCGTCGGTTACAAGGTTCGCTTTCATGATCACACCAGACCCGAGACTTTGATCAAGCTGATGACCGACGGTATCCTGCTGGCGGAAACTCAGACCGATCCTTACCTGGACCATTACGACACCCTGATCATCGATGAGGCGCACGAACGCAGCCTCAATATCGATTTCCTGCTCGGCTATCTCAAATGGCTGTTGCCGAGGCGCCCTGATCTGAAATTGATCATTACCTCGGCCACCATTGATCCTGCGCGCTTTTCCAAGCATTTCAACGATGCCCCCATCATCGAAGTCTCGGGCCGCACCTATCCTGTCGAGATCCGCTATCGGCCGGTGCAGGTCGATGAGGGGGATGAAACCGATCGGGATGAACAGCAGGCGATACGGAATGCGGTCGCTGAGCTGTTTCAGGAGCAGGCGGGAGATATTCTGATCTTCCTGAGCGGGGAGCGGGAGATTCGCGAGACCGCCGAATCCTTGCGCAAGCACCATCTGGGCGATTGCGAAATCCTGCCGCTGTATGCCAGGCTTTCGGTAGCCGAGCAGGAGCGGGCGTTCAGACCGCACCAGAAGCCGCGGATCGTGCTGGCGACCAACGTGGCGGAAACGTCCCTCACCGTGCCCGGCATACGCTGCGTGATCGATACCGGTTACGCCCGCATCGGTCGCTACAGTCACCGCAGCAAGCTGCAGCGCCTGCCCATCGAAAAGATTTCCCGGGCCAGCGCACAACAGCGCGCCGGACGTTGCGGGCGGGTAAGTCCCGGCATCTGCATCCGCCTCTACGGTGAAGAGGATTTCAATGCACGATGCGAGTTCACCGATCCTGAAATCCTGCGCACCAACCTCGCCGCTGTAATACTGCAGATGATGGCGTTGAAACTGGGGGACATCAGCGCGTTTCCGTTCCTCGAGCCACCGGATGAGCGCATGGTGCGGGACGGCATCAAGACGCTAAAGGAACTGAACGCCATCGACGAGGAGAAACGCCTGACCGCCATCGGCGAGAAGCTGGCCAAGCTCCCGGTCGACCCGCGCCTCGGGCGCATGCTGCTGGCGGCGGCAGAGGAAAACTGCCTGCTCGAGGTTGCCATCATCGTCGCCGCGCTGAGTCTCAACGATCCACGCGAACGCCCGCTGGAGCGCGCTCAGCCGGCCGATGAAAAGCACGCCCGCTTCAAGCACGAACGCTCCGATTTCCTGAGCCTGCTGAGCCTCTGGAACGACTATGAAGAACAGAAAAAACACCGGTCCAACAGCAAGCTCCGCCAGTATTGCCGCGAAAATTTCCTGTCCTATGTGCGCATGCGGGAATGGCAGGATATCCACCAGCAGATCATGCAGGTGGTGAAAGGCGAACTGAAGCTGCGGGAGAATCAGGCGCCGGCAGAATACGCCGCGATACACCGGGCGCTCCTGAGCGGACTGCTCGGCAATATCGGCTTCAAGCAGGAACAAAGCGAATACCTGGGCGCGCGCAGTGTGAAGTTCCAAATCCATCCCGGCTCCTTTTTGTACAAGGCCAAGCCGAAGTGGATCATGACCGGCGAGCAAGTGGAAACGACTCGGATCTATGGCCGTCAGGTCGCCAGCATCGAGCCGGAATGGATCGAGACGTGCGGCGCTCACCTCAGCAAGCGCCAGTATTACGATCCTCACTGGGAGCGCAAAGCCGCGCGCGCGGCGGTGCACGAGCGCACCAGCCTGTTCGGGCTCATCATCCAGAGCGGCCGTAAAGTGCCTTACGAGCGCATCGACCCGGCCGGCGCGCGCGAAATCTTCATCCGCTCGGCGCTGGTGGCGCAGGACTACGACAGCCGGGCGGCTTTTTTTCTGCACAACCGTAAACTGCTGGAGGAGGCCAATTACCTCCAGCAAAAAGGCAGACGGGTCGACCTGCTGGTCGATGAAGAATGGATTTATCGGTTCTACGACGAGCGCATCCCCCAGGATATCGTCAGCGGCATGGCGTTCGAGCGCTGGCGCAGGCGAGCGGAAATGGAGAACCCTGACCTGCTCAAGCTGACACGCGCCGACATCACTCGACAGGAAGATGTACGAGTCGACGAACAAAACTTCCCCGATGAGCTTTCAATCGACCATCTTCGGTTAAAGCTTAAGTATCGCTTTGAGCCGGGTCACCCTGAGGACGGCGTGAGCACCCTGGTTTCGCTGCATCAGCTCAATCAGCTGCCTCCTGAGCCGTTCCAGTGGCTGGTGCCGGGTTTGCTGCGGGAGAAGATCGTCTTCCTCATCAAAGGGCTTCCCAAAGCGATCCGCAAGCATCTCGTGCCGGCGCCGGATTATGCGGATCGTTGCCTTGCACTGATCGAGTATCGGCAAGGCTCGCTATATACGGCGTTGACCCAAGCGCTCCGCCGCATCGGCGGCCTGCAGTTGCCGGATGGAGTATGGAATGATGCGGCCCTGCCGCCACATCTTCGAATGAATTTTCGCCTGGTTGACGAGCACGCTGAGGTAATCGCCCAGTCGCGTGACCTCAACGCGCTGAAACGGGCGCATGGTTTAAAGGCCATCGAACAATTTGCTACATTGACTTCTGCTGAACGCACGGTAACCGGCCGCCGCGACTGGGACTTCGGCGATCTGGCGAAAACGCTTGCAATCGAAGGGCGGGGCAACATGATTCAGGCTTTTCCCGCCCTCGTGGATGAAGGCCAGACCGTCGGCATCGGTGTGTTCGATAGCGAAGCGGAAGCGCAGGTGCAGCACGTCAAGGGATTGATACGCCTGTACCGCCTGGCCTTGGCCAAGGAGCTGAAATACCTGAAGCGCAACCTGCCCCTCGGCGCACCGCAAGAGCTTATCTACTCTCAATTGCCGGCGCCTCCTTTTGCGAAGACCCGAGCCCCCCTTGATGACCTGCGTGAGGATGTGCTCACCCTCATCATGGCGACGCTGTTTCTGGGCGATGAGGACAACATTCGCACGCGGGAAGTTTTTCTCGCCCGGCTGCAAGAGCGGAGAGCAGCGCTCGTACAGAGCGCCAACGAGATCGCCAACACGGTCAACGCTGTCTTGTCGCTCTCCGGCGAGATCCGCAAAAAACTCGGCACCGCGGGAAACGCCGATGCCACGATCGAAGACATCCGAGAGCAGCTCAACCTCATGCTGTATGCCGGGTTCGTCTGCGCAATGCCTTTTGCTTACATCAAGGCGATGCCGCGTTATCTGAAGGCCATTCAATACCGGCTGGACAAAGCGGCTTATGACAAGGGGCGCGACCTGAAACAGCTCAACCAGCTGCGGCCGCTGTGGAACGCCTATTGGAAAGCGGCCCAAGCCAGCGGAGGCGCCGTCCGGCCGGAGCTGGATGCGTTTCGTTGGAGCCTCGAGGAGTTCAGGATTTCCCTGTTCGCACAGACGTTGAAAACGGCTTATCCGGTTTCCCTGAAACGGCTCGAAGAGGCATGGACGCAGCGGACCCAATCGTCTGGAGGCCAACCTCACGAGGTGAACACATGAAGATCGGTACCGCGTTAACGCCAGGCGCTACCCGGGTTATGCTGTTGGGGAGCGGAGAACTGGCCAAGGAAGTTACCATTTCCTTGCAGCGCTATGGGGTCGAAGTCATCGCTGTCGATCGCTACCAAAATGCCCCAGCGCAGCACGTCGCGCATCGTGCCCACGTCATCGACATGACCGACGGCACGGCGCTGCGGCGTTTGATCGAGCAGGAAAAGCCACACCTCGTCGTCCCGGAAATCGAAGCCATCGCCACGAATACGTTGGCGCAGATCGAGCGCGAGGGGATCGCGGAGGTCATCCCGACCGCCCGCGCGGTGCAGCTCACCATGAACCGCGAAGGCATCCGCAGGCTAGCGGCGGAGGACCTCGGGCTTCCGACTTCGCGTTACGCATTCGCCGATACGCTTGCAAGCTTGCAGCAGGCCATCGACCAGGCAATCGGCTATCCTTGCTTCATCAAGCCGGTGATGTCATCGTCCGGCAAAGGCCAGTCCAGAGTCGAGCGCGAGGACGAAGTGACAAAGGCCTGGAGTTATGCCAAGTCGGGCGCGCGGGTCGATCAGGGAAAGGTCATCGTCGAGGCTTGCATCGATTTCGACTTCGAGATCACTCTACTGACCGTGCGGGCGCTGAACCCAGACGGTAACACCGAGACGTATTTCTGCGAGCCGGTCGGCCATGTCCAGAAACAGGGCGACTACGTGGAAAGCTGGCAGCCCCAGCCAATGAGCGTGCTGGCGCTTCGCCGGGCCCAGGATTACGCCAGAAAAGTGAGCGAAAACCTCGGCGGCAGAGGCATTTTCGGCGTCGAATTATTCATCAAGGGCGATCAGGTCTGGTTCAGCGAAGTGAGTCCGCGGCCGCATGATACCGGGCTCGTCACTTTGATGAGCCAGGCGCAGAGCGAGTTCGAGCTGCACGCCCGGGCTATGCTGCAACTGCCGGTTTCTACCGCACTGCGAGGGCCTGCCGCCAGCGCCGTGATCTATGGCGGGCTGCATGGAGAAGGCATCGCTTTCGCCGGTGTCGATGCAGCGCTGCGCGTGCCCGGCACCGAGATAAGGCTGTTCGGCAAGCCGGTTGCGTACCCACGCCGGCGCATGGGGGTCGCCTTGGCGAGCGGCGTGGACACAGACCAGGCCAGAGCGCGCGCACGGCAGGCCGCCAATGCTATCCACCTGCTCAAGGACTGAGTCGCGATCTTGCTGTATTCTTCAAAAGCTAAGCCTTCGCCGGTCTGCGGGAGCCATCGGCGAAGCTACACCGGCGGTTCGTCATTCGGTGCCGGGCTGCACCCGCGCGATCGGAGATCCGGCGTGCGAGATTTTATTCTTTCGGCTCCCTGCCCCTTTATTAACCCAGCCCTTGAATAGGCCGGGTTAATAAAGGGATTCACGCGTTGGCAGATAGGGCATCGATTGACTATGCTGAGGACTGCGAAATGCAGGCGACCAGCCGCTTGCTGGCGTCGAAAAAGCGATCGTTTCAGTTAAGCTGTGAAACGAGCCTCTGAGATCTCATGCGGCAAAAAAGGACCAGGATGATGAGACTTACGCCGAGCTTGACGTTGACCGGCCTGATGATTTTGTGCAATCCGTGGTGCAGTAAGGCAGATATCTACAAATACACCGACGATGGCGGGCACGTGTATTACACGGATAGCCCCAAGCACGCGGGTTATCGCATGATTCTCAGATCGCCTGCACCGTTTGCGCCATCCCGCTTGCTGAAGCGGGCGAGCGATGGACTCGACCTCCAGGGACGAGGACAAAAACAATACTCGGCGCTGGTCGATGCGGCGGCCAGCCGATATGGGGTCGATGCCAATCTGCTGCATGCCGTCATCCAAGCAGAGTCAGGTTACAACTCCACCGCGACGTCCGCTAAAGGCGCCGTCGGTCTGATGCAATTGATGCCGGAAACCGCCGAACGCTATGGCGTTCGAAACCGCCACGATCCCGAGCAAAACATCAGGGGCGGCGCTCGCTATCTCAGCGACTTGATCGAACTATTCGAATCCAATCTCCGGCTGGCGGTGGCCGCTTACAATGCCGGCGAAAACAACGTCATAAAGTATGGCAATCACATACCGCCCTTCCCGGAGACGCAGCACTACGTCGTTCGTGTGATGAACTTTTATAGTCGCTTGAACGGATCGTCCTGATGCAGGATTACGGCACCTAAAAGGCTCAAGACTGACACAGGCCCCGGGTTGCTAGCACTTTCGCGCGAGTGGCCGGTCGTACCGTCGATCGATTGCAGTAGGGCGCACGGTAGACTAACTGATTCAGCAATCCGGCAAGCCTTTTCCTAATGGTCTCATCGACCTCATTCGAGGTGGCTTCGAAATTCGGGCCTGCCCGATAATTCTAAACGACCGGCTGAGCCGGGTGCAGAACACGAGAGACCCTCGATTACCGCGCGGAGCGTGTGAATCATCTTCCCATCCAATAGTCAAAAGAAGTTTTTTGACAGCTTTTCCCGTTTATCTGTATTATTCAAAAATTATGCATGGTCATCTGCCCGAATTCATCGATCCTTTGCATTTGGCTGATAAGGAGCGTCAGCTTAAAGGCACCATTCCGCTATCCAGACTTTCCGGCCTCAGCGATGTGCTTCTAAGCAAGCACGGGGATGTGGCCATCGATTTCAAATTTCAGAAAGCGGATGCTAGAGCGGCCGTGATAGGAAGTGTCGAGGCCGTGCTTGATCTGGAATGCCAGTGTTGCCTGCGGCCGCTGCCGTGGCCGGTCAAAGCCCGGGTCAAACTGGGCATCGTTCACTCTATCGATGAAGCGAATCGATTGCCAGAAGATTACGAGCCTTTATTGCTCGGAGAAAAGGCGCTTATTCCGCTCATGGATATGGTCCAGGAAGAGTTGCGGCTGGCGATACCGGTGATACCGCAGCATGCGAGCTGCGACTTTGCGACGGTAAAAGAATTCGACGCCTGCGATGAGCGAAAGAGCGCTTTTGGCGAATTGGCCAAACTGAAAAAACACCTTCAAGACTAGGAGATCCCGATGGCAGTCCAACAAGACCGGAAAACGCGATCAAAGCGCGGCATGCGGCGTTCGCACGATGCGCTAAAGACGCGCTCTTTATCAATCGAGCCGACCACGGGCGAAACCCATCTGCGCCACCATATCAGCCCTGATGGTTACTATCGGGGGCGCAAAGTAATCGCCGCGAAGAAAGAGGAAGAATAGGCCGTCAGACGCCATCCTCTTTTCGGGCTGTGCTCGTCACTCAATTGCTTGGTGTGAGGATGAGTTTTTTAATTCAAAAATACAATTTATCCGGTTGAATAGGCACGACTAGATGGAGCGCCGCATGAATAAGAAACCGACCATCGCGCTGGATGCCATGGGTGGCGATCATGGGCCCGGTGTAATTATTCCGGCGGCATTGGACAGTTTGAGCAATCACCCGAACCTGAATCTGATTCTCGTCGGACGGGAAGATGTGCTTAACCGGTATCTGGCCGACAGTCCTTCCACTTTGAGGAAAAGGATACAAGTCCACTACGCCTCGGAACAAGTCGAAATGGATGATTCGCCTGCAAAAGCGCTGCGCGCCAAAAAGGATTCGTCGATGCGGGTGGCGATCAATCTGGTTAAGGAAGGCAAGGCCGATGCCGGCGTGAGTGCTGGCAACACGGGCGCCTTAATGGCGATGGCGAAATACGTGCTTAAAATGATTCACGGTATTGATCGCCCTGCCATAATCACGGCGATACCGTCCATAAGAGGCCACACTTATGTACTGGATCTGGGCGCGAACGTCGATTGCACTGCAGAACATCTGTTCCAGTTTGCCGTCATGGGTTATGAGCAGGTCAGGGCAATAGAAGATATAGAGAACCCCAAAGTAGGTCTTCTGAACATTGGCGCCGAAGTGACCAAAGGCAATGAACAGGTTAAACGGGCAGCGAAGTTGCTGGCCGATTCACACCTGAATTTTGTCGGTTATGTCGAGGGTAACGATCTTTGCACGGGCAAAGTAGATATCATTGTCGCAGACGGCTTTGTCGGCAATGTCGCGCTGAAGGCGAGTGAAGGGGTGGCCAAGATGATCAGCCACTCGATCAAACAGGCGTTTGACCGGAATCTATTGACTAGGCTTGCGGGTCTTTTGACCCTGCCCGTGCTTCAATCCTTCAAACGGCATATCGATCCAAGGCGATATAACGGTGCCAGCTTTTTGGGGCTTAGGGGCATCGTCATAAAAAGTCATGGCAATGCAGATCGCCTCGCCTTTGCAAATGCAATCAAAATGGCCGTACTGGAGATCGAGAAAGGCGTACCGATGCGTATCGAAAAACGGGTAGCCGGCATTTTTGCAGAGAGGAAAACTGCTTGAGCCGCTATTCCCGGATCACCGGGACGGGAGGTTATCTTCCTGAAATTATCCTGACCAATCACGAAATATCGCAAACACTCGATACCTCGGACGCCTGGATCATGGCGCGGACGGGCATCCGCCAAAGACATCTCGCGGGCGCGTCAGAAACCGCATCCAGCATGGCCGAACACGCGGCAAGACAAGCCCTGGAGTTCGCCGGTCTCGAGGCCGACCGAATCGAACTCGTCATTGTCGCCACGAGCTCTCCCGATCGCATCTTTCCCAGCACGGCCTGCCTGTTGCAGCAGCGGTTGAAGATCAAGAGTTGCGCAGCGTTCGACGTGCAGGCAGCTTGTGCGGGATTCATTTATGCCCTAAGCATCGCGGATCAGTATATCCGGGCCGGTTCCGTGAGGCACGTGCTGGTGGTGGGCAGTGAAGTGAACTCGCGCCTCGTTGACTGGTCCGACCGGTCCACCTGCATTCTCTTCGGTGATGGGGCCGGCGCGGTTGTGCTGGAGCGTTCGGAAGAACCGGGGATTTTAAGCACCCACCTCCACGCCGATGGCCAATATCAGGATTTACTCTATCTGCCAAATCCGAGCGGATGCGACAGCCGCCAGGCGGAAGCTGCGTTTGTCAAGATGCAGGGGAATGAAGTCTTCAAGATCGCTGTAGGGAAGCTTGGGAATATCGTCGATGAAGCGCTCGCCGACAATCACCTACAACGCGATGATCTCGATTGGCTGGTGCCTCACCAGGCCAATATCCGTATTATCCTGGCCACCGCCAAAAAGCTTGCCCTGCCCATGGAACGGGTCGTGATTACCATCGAGAATCAAGGCAATACGTCGTCCGCTTCGGTGCCGCTCGCCCTGAATGAGGCGATACGCGACGGCCGCATTCAACGCGGCCACACGGTGCTTATGGAAGCTTTCGGCGGTGGCTTTGCTTGGGGTTCGGCCTTGATTCGGTACTGACAACAATAATTTAATAAAACCATCGCAAGATGAACGAGATCGACAACGCTACCGCTTTCATTTTCCCCGGTCAAGGCTCGCAGTTCCAAGGCATGCTGTCGAAACTGGCCGCTACCTATCCAATCGTTGAGCAAACGTTTCACGGCGCATCCGAATTGATGGGCACGGACTTATGGTCCCTCGCATGTCGGGGACCCGAAGAGAGGCTCAACCTGACTCAATATACCCAGCCCGCGATGCTGGCGGCCGGCGTCGCGGTATACCGACTATTGGTGACAGCAGGCGGCATCAGGCCGGGCTGGATGGCCGGTCATAGCCTCGGCGAATATTCGGCTTTAGTCTGCGCCGGAGCGTTGACCTATGAACACGCCGTCAGATTGGTGATCAATCGTGCGCGCCTGATGCAGGAGGCGGTTGCACCGGAGGTTGGCGCCATGGCAGCGATACTGGGCCTTGATGATGAGCAGGTGATTGAAATTTGCGGACACATCAATTCGGAAAGCGAGGTCGTAGCGCCCGCCAATTTCAACGCGCCGGGTCAAGTCGTGATTGCAGGCCATGCGGGCGCCGTCGAGCGCGCCGTTGGGGTGGCCAAACAGGCAGGCGCCAGACGAGCGGTCCTATTACCCGTAAGCGTGCCCTCCCATAGTCCGCTGATGAAACAAGCAGCCGAAAGATTCCGTGAGATACTCGCTGAGACTCCGATTCAACCGCCCAGAACTCCGGTTATCCATAACACCGATGCGGCAACGCATGATGCTCCGGCTGTCATCCAGAGTATTTTGGAGAAACAGTTGTACAGTCCCGTGCGCTGGGTCGATTCGGTAAAATTCATGCGCCGGGTAGGTGTTCGCACCTTTATCGAATGCGGTCCAGGCAAGGTGCTGAGTGGACTGATCAGGCGGATTGCGCCGGAAAGCGCGGTGCTGTCAGTCTATGATCCGGATTCTTTGGATCAAGCCCTGGAGCTGCTGAAATGACTCGTCAGCTTGCGCTTGTTACAGGCGCTAGTCGCGGAATCGGGCGCGCCATCGCGTTGCGCTTGGCGAAGGCAGATAACCGGGTGATCGGAACGGCCACCTCGCAAAGCGGCGCCGAGTCCATCACAGCGACTTTTTCCGAGAGCGGGCTAATGGGTAGAGGAATGGTCTTAGACGTGACCGATATTCACGCAATAGACCGTGTCATTCGGGCTGTCTCGGACGAGTTTGGCGATGTGTCCATTCTGGTCAACAATGCGGGAATAACGCGTGACAATCTTCTACTACGAATGAAGGATGAAGAATGGAACTTGGCCCTCGACACCGATTTAACTTCCGTCTACCGGTTATGCAGAGCGTGTTTACGGGGTATGATCAAAGCGCGTACAGGAAGGATCATCAACATTGCCTCCGTGGTGGCCGCTACGGGAAATCCCGGCCAAACCAACTACTGCGCAGCTAAAGCGGGCGTGATCGGTTTTACCAAGGCGCTGGCTCGGGAAGTCGGTGGGAGAAACGTTACCGTCAATGCCGTCGCCCCCGGCTTCATCGATACCTATATGACGCGTTCGCTTACTGAAGAGCAGAAGAACACGCTGCTTCGTTCCATCCCGTTGAATCGGCTGGGCAGCCCGGACGAGGTGGCTCACGTGGTCGCCTTTTTATGCTCGCGTGAGGCATCTTATATCACGGGCGAAACCCTCCACGTCAATGGCGGCATGTACATGGCTTAAGGCCGAAAGGCTACAACGTGCCGCTGCGGGATGATAAAGCGGATAATGGAATCTCGTCGCCGCCAGTTTTCCGAGGTAGCGTTTGAAAACTAAAGGAATATTGGGGTTTCTGGTGCAAACATTTTGTATTTGCCGCTTATTCAAACTAGAATGCACGGCTCATACAATGACAACAAAGTAGATCGAGGATTGAAATAATGAGTGACGTTGCAGAGCGCGTTAAAAAAATCGTTGCTGAACAGTTGGGTGTGAAAGAAGAAGTTTCCAATGAAGCATCGTTTGTGGATGATCTCGGTGCGGACTCGCTGGATACGGTGGAACTCGTTATGGCGCTTGAAGAGGAATTCGAATGCGAGATTCCTGATGAGGATGCCGAAAAAATCACGACCGTTCAGCAGGCGATCGATTATATCGAAAGTCACACCTAGCTTGTTCCACCAACCCTCGAACCAGAATACTCTTCCTGCATTTCTCCATCGGGTCAACGGCATCGATTGGCCCGTATCCTTTAGGAATCGGATTGAAAAACAGACGTGTCGTTATTACCGGGCTGGGTGTCGTATCGCCGGTCGGCCTGGACGTCGCAACTTCCTGGAATAATGTGCTCGAAGGGAAAAGCGGCATCGATTACATCGAACATTTCGATACCACCGACTTTGCCACTCGTATCGGCGGCAGCATCAAGCATTTCGACGTCACGCGGTATATTGCCGAAAAGGAAGCCAAAAAGATGGATGCCTTCATCCACTATGGCTTGGCGGCAGGCGTACAAGCATTCGACGACGCCGGTTTAGAAGTGAACGAGAACAACGCAGAAAGGATGGGCGTAGCGATCGGCGCCGGCATGGGCGGCATCACCGGCATAGAAAACGGACATAGTGCCTATCTCAAGGGCGGACCGCGAAAAATATCCCCTTTTTTTGTGCCCAGCAATATCATCAACATGGTCTCCGGTCACCTATCCATCAAATATGGCTTAAAAGGGCCCAATTTCGCTGTGGTCACCGCCTGCGCTACCGGTACCCATAATATCGGCGAGGCGGCAAGGGTGATCCGATACGGCGATGCAGACGTCATGATAGCCGGGGGATCGGAAATGGCGACTTCGCCCACTGCCCTGGGAGGATTCGCCTCGGCCCGCGCGCTGTCACGACGGAATGCCAATCCTCAAGCCGCCAGCCGTCCCTGGGACAGGGACCGCGACGGCTTCGTGCTGAGCGACGGAGCCGGCGCGGTCCCTGTCCCAGGGACGGCTGGCGGCTTGAGG
>CADDZF010000084.1 GCA_902812445.1 Methylococcaceae bacterium
GCCCAAGGCGAGGGGAGCCTGTATGACCAGGGGGACGATCACGGGAAGCCAGAGGTTCTCCTCGGCAAACAGGAACGAACTGGCGATCAGATAAGTCGAGCAGGCCAACGTGATGATGACCAGGGCCTTGCGGGCAGACAGCCGGTAACAGATGGCTCCGGCAAGGCAGCCCCAAGCCAGAAGGCCGACAAACTGATTGATCGGTTGGACGAAACGCAAAGCTCCGTTTTCCACCAAGTTGGCGAAAGCCGTCGCCGCCAGTTCGACCGCGCTGACCTGGGAAAACACCGAGTAAAAGACGCCCTCGGTTTTTTCCGGTTGCAGATCCTCGGAACAACCGACGAACACGACCTTTCCTTTGATCTTGTCCGCCAATGCACGATTATCGGACCCCGCAGCCCGGATGATTTCGTGATAGGAAATCGTCGGGAGGGTCCGGGCTGGCCCGTAGTGGTTCAGATAGAGGCTATTGTCGAACGCGTACAGGCCAAGCAGTGCCGCCAGCAGGCGCGATTTGGCGGGCGCAAAATTTTCCGCTGCCAGCGAGGCGGACAGGCGTTCGACCAGTTCGGGCCGATATTTGAACGCATCGGTCAGCCGGTCAATGATTTCATGAACGCCATTCGAGTTCCTGAGGTTGGCATTCAAGGCCTTGATCGAGTCGGCGAGATCCGGATCGTGAGCCGCCAACAGCTGGATCAGCTCTTGATGAGCGCGCTGCAGCGCGTAAAGATAAAAAACCGTCACGGGCAGGGTCGCCCTGCCGCCGGTATAGTCATTGAAAGTCCAGAACTGCCTGACGGTAGCCGAATGTTTGGGCAGCGGAAAATCGGAGCTGGCGACTGCCGCTTCGAGCAGCGCCGGCGCGGGCGAAACTAGGATGAACGGGTTGACGGTGGAGTTGATGCTGCGCTGCTTGAGGTAATCCGCGAGGACGACGTTAGCGGTCTCGCGCATGGCCTGCACCGTAATCGCCTCGTCGCTGTGTTGACGGTCGAAGACGATGTCAAAGACGGTAAACAGGGCGCCCAGCCGGTGCAACTCGCGAATCAAGGCGGCATGCAGAGCACGCGGCCATTCCTCCGGCTCATCGGAGACTTGGAGTATTTCGGACGACGACTTGTCTATGCTGATGATAACGACGTCGGGAGGAGGCGTGCGCACGCCTCGCGCTCGGAACTGCAGGCCGAGCCCCGCCGTTTCTTCCAGATACGAGCCGGCAGGAGTAAGCCCCAGAATCGCGCCCAAGAGCCCGACCAGTAAACCGAAAAAAATCGGTTTGATGAGCCTGCAGCGCGTTAGCCTGAACGCATTCATACAAACGCTGTTATCGGCCTTTTAATCCAGTTTATCGTAACTTACCTCACGCGCCCCGGCCTGTCCATCAGTCAACGCTTGCACCGCGCGGCTGGGAGCGTTGGGTGGCAGCCAAGCCGCCGCCTGCCGTTGTCTTGAATGACATCACAGCAAAATCAAGGCGGAATTCCTTCCTTCGGCCTGGCGATGGCGTAATCCTCCCGCTGGGCTCCCAAGATGTAGCCAGCGAAAGCAGCTTCCGGGCGATAAATCGTGTAAAATTGCGATCTTTCAACTCGGGAACACGCAGGGTGGAATCATTTCACGGCACGACTATCGTCTCCGTCCGCAAGGAGGAAAGCGTCGTCATCGGCGGCGACGGGCAGGTGACCTTGGGCAACACCATCATGAAAGGCAATGCCCGCAAGGTACGCAGGCTCTATCACGAAAAGGTCATCGCCGGATTCGCCGGAGCAACCGCCGATGCCTTCACCCTGTTCGAGCATTTCGAGGGCAAACTGGAGAAGCACCGCGGCAACCTCACCCGCGCGGCGGTAGAGCTGGCCAAGGACTGGCGCACGGACCGCATGCTGCGGCGGCTGGAAGCCCTGCTGGCGATTGCCGACAGCAAGACCTCGCTGATCATTTCGGGCACCGGAGACGTCATCGAGCCAGAACACGATCTGATCGCCATCGGCTCTGGCGGACCGTTCGCCCAGGCGGCGGCGCGCGCGCTGCTGGAAAATACGCAGCTCGACGCCCGCACGGTGGCTGAAAAAGCGCTGACCATCGCGGCCGATATCTGCATTTATACCAACCACAACTTCATCATTGAAGAGTTGCAGACACAGGCAGATTAGGCACCGATCATGACAGAATTGACCCCCAGAGAGATCGTCCACGAGCTCGACAGACACATCATCGGGCAGGCCGCCGCCAAGCGCTCGGTCGCCATCGCGCTGCGCAATCGCTGGCGCCGCATACAGGTGGACGAAGCCCTGCGCGAAGAGATCACGCCCAAAAACATCCTCATGATCGGACCGACCGGCGTCGGCAAGACGGAGATCGCCCGGCGCCTCGCTCGCCTGGCAAACGCCCCGTTCATCAAGATCGAGGCAACCAAATTCACCGAAGTCGGCTATGTGGGCCGCGACGTCGAATCCATCGTTCGCGACCTCGTCGATGCAGCCGTCAAGATTACGCGCCAGGGCGAACTGGCCAAGGTCCAGTCACGCGCTGAACAACTGGCTGAGGAAACCATTCTGGACAAGCTGCTGCCCAGCCCGCAAGGGTGGGCGCCGGAGGAAAAGGCGCCGGAGACGGCGACTCGGCAAAAATTCCGCAAGAAGTTGCGCGAAGGCGATCTGGACGATACCGAAATCGAGATCGAGGTCCAGGCGTCCCCTATCGGCGTGGAAATCATGGCGCCGCCGGGCATGGAGGAAATGACTCATCAGCTGCAGAACCTGTTCCAGAATCTCGGCAGCAGCAAAAAAAGAATGCGCAAGCTGCGTGTCAAGGATGCGCTCAAACTGCTGCGCGAAGAGGAGGCCGCCAGGATGGTCAACGAGGAGGATATCAAGCTTCGCGCCGTCGAGGCGGTGGAACAGAATGGCATCGTCTTTCTCGATGAGATCGACAAGATCTGTAAACGCGGCGAGCATGGCGGCCCGGACGTCTCGCGCGAGGGCGTGCAGCGCGACCTGTTGCCGCTGGTCGAGGGCTCCACGGTCAGCACCAAATACGGCATGGTGAAGACCGACCACATCCTGTTCATCGCTTCCGGGGCGTTTCACCTGTCCAAGCCGTCGGACCTGATCCCCGAGCTGCAGGGCCGCTTTCCCATTCGGGTCGAGCTCGATGCCTTATCGGTCGAAGACTTCATCCGCATTCTTACCGAGCCGAACGCGTCCCTGACGGAGCAGTACGCGGCGCTGCTGGCGACCGAGGGCGTGCGGCTCGAGTTTACCGAAGACGGGCTCAAGCGGATTGCCGAAATCAGCTGGGAAGTCAACGAAAAAACCGAGAATATCGGCGCCCGGCGTCTGCACACGGTGGTGGAGCGTCTGCTGGAAGACGTCTCCTACGAGACCTCCGAATATCAGAGCAAAAGCGTGATCGTGGACGCCGCGTACGTCGACGCGCATCTCGCGGAGCTGGCCAAGGATGAAGACTTGAGCCGCTATATTTTGTGATTCCTGATGCGTGTGCCCGAGCCCATCGACATCAAGCTGCACCAGAAATCGCGCGTGCTCGAAATCAGTTTCGAGGATGGCAAGCGCTTCGAGCTATCCTGTGAATTTCTGCGCGTTTACTCGCCTTCCGCCGAAGTGCGCGGTCACGGGCCGGGCCAGGAAAACCTGCAGACCGGCAAAGAGAATGTCGCCATCACCGCGATCAGGCCGGTCGGCAACTACGCCATCGCGCCCACTTTCAGCGACGGCCACAACAGCGGCATTTACACTTGGGAATATTTATACAATCTGGGCGTGCACAAGGACGAACTGTGGCGCGAGTATCTGGAAAAGCTGCGGCAGGCCGGCTGGCAGCGTCGCGATGGCTCTACCTGATCGATCGACGAGACCTTATGAGTGACGATAAAACCACCCACTTCGGCTTCCGGCAAGTGCCAGCCGATGAGAAAGCCAACCTGGTCAGGGAAGTATTCGACTCGGTCGCCGGTAAGTATGACTTGATGAACGATCTCATGTCGTTCGGCGTTCACAGGATTTGGAAGCGGATCGCGGTGCAGTTGAGCAATGTCCGCTATGGACAACGGGTGCTCGATCTGGCGGGCGGCACGGGCGACATGACGCTGCTCTATCAGGGCAGAGTCGGCGACCGGGGTGAGATCGTGCTGGCCGACATCAACGCCGCCATGCTGCGGCAGGGCCGCGACCGGCTGATCGACGAGGGACTGGGCAACAATATACGCTACGTGCAGGTGAACGCGGAGAAACTCCCCTTCGGCACCGCTGCCTTCGACTGTGTTTGCATCGCCTTCGGGCTCCGCAACGTGACCCACAAGGACGCGGCTCTCGCATCCATTTTCCGCGTGTTGAAACCCGGCGGCCGCGCGATCATCCTCGAATTCTCGCAGCCCCGCGGCGAAGTCGTTCGCAAGACGTATGATTTTTATTCCTTCAAGGTGCTACCTTTGCTCGGCCGCATGATCGCCAAGGATGGCGACAGCTACCGTTACCTGGCTGAATCGATCCGCATGCACCCCAACCAGGAAAAGCTCAAGAAGATGATGGAAACCGCCGGTTTTGAACGCTGTGACTACTTCAACCTCACGCAGGGCATCGTGGCGATCCATCGGGGCTATAAGTTTTAGCCATGTCGACGGGCAGTCCTCGCATGGAGTCTTGAAAAGCGGCTTTCGATGACCAGCGCCATTCCATTTTTCCGGCTCGCTGTGACGGGCCTCCTGGAAGACGCCATTCGGCGTTATCTTTCGCTCGATCCCGCCAGCCGCAGCTATCTCAGGCCTCTGGCCGGCAAGGTGATCGTACTGAATTTCACCCCGCCCGGTTACTTGATCCACCTGGGCCCTACCGATACGGGCATTCAGTTCCTGAACGAGTTTCAAGGTGATGCGGATGCAACGCTGATCGGCTCACCGCTGGCTTTCGCCCGGCTGGGACTGGGCGCTTCACCGCGGCGTTTTCTGGTTACCGGCGAAATACGCGTAGAGGGCGATACGGAAACAGCCCGGCGTTTCCAGGCATTGTTCGAAAAGCTCGACATCGACTGGGAAGCGCAGCTCGCCCGACTGGCCGGTGAAACGCTTGCCGGCAGCTTTTTCAGTCTATTGCGCACCGGCCGTGGTTGGAGCCGGGACACCGCGGAGGCGTTCCGCCTGAATCTCATCGAGTATCTGCAGGAGGAGACGCACGATCTGCCGGCGCGCGCGGAGGCTGCCATTTTTTATCAGGATGTCGATAGAACTCGTGCCGACAGCGACCGCCTGGAAGCCCGCCTTCGCCGCTTGCAGGCCGTCTTCAAGCCTTCTGCCTAAAAATAATCGTTATCCGGCGCTAAGCGCGTGATTCGCCTCAAGTTCATCCGGCGGCTGCTGCACATCCATCGGGTATTGGCGCGTCACGGACTGGACGAATTGATCCTCGCCACCCATCTATTCCGCCCGGTGCGGTTTCTCGCTTTGCTTTCACCCGGTTACTGGCGGCGTACCCAGCACGCTCCACGCGGCGTGCGTATCCGCCGGTCACTGGAGGACCTAGGGCCGATCTTCGTCAAGTTTGGTCAGGCCTTGTCCACCCGGCGCGATTTGCTGGCGGAAGACATCGCGGACGAACTGGCCAAGCTGCAGGATCAGGTACCCCCTTTCCCCGGCGAAGAAGCTCGGCGGATGATCGAAAACGCGCTCGGTCAGCCGATCGCAGCGAGTTTCAAGATGTTCGATGAAACGCCGCTGGCCTCGGCGTCCATTGCGCAGGTGCATGCCGCGGCGCTGCACGATGAGCAGGAAGTCGTTGTCAAGGTGTTGCGACCGGGCGTCGAGCAGCGCATCCGTTCCGATGTTGCGCTGCTGCATGAATTGGCGAGCCTCGCGCAGCGGTTCTGGCCCGGCGCGAAGCGGCTGCGTCCCGTCGAGGTGGTGGCCGAATTCGAAAAGACCATCCTTGACGAACTCGACCTGGTGCGCGAGGCGGCCAACGCCGCGGAAATCAGACGCCACTTCGAAGCTTCGGAGTTGCTGTACATTCCCAGGATTCACTGGCCGCTGACGCGCCGGCAGGTGCTGGTAATGGAGCGCATTTACGGCATTCCTGTCAGCGACGTCGAGCGTTTGAAGCGCGAAAACGTCGACCTGAAACTTCTGGCCGAGCGGGGCGTCGAGATTTTTTTCACCCAGGTATTCCGTGATAATTTCTTCCACGCCGACATGCACCCCGGCAATATTTTCGTCGCGCCGGGCGCCCAGTATATCGCCGTGGACTTCGGCATTGTCGGCAGTCTCTCGGCATCTGATCAGCAATACATCGGCGAAAGCTTGCGGGCTTTTTTCAGTCGCGATTACCGCCGCGTCGCCGAGATGCACGTGGCGTCCGGCTGGGTACCGCGCGAAACCCGGGTGGAAGAACTGGAATCGGCCGTCCGCAGCGTGTGCGAGCCGATTTTCGAAAAGCCGCTCAAGGAAATCTCCTACGGCCATTTGTTGCTGCGCCTGTTTCAGGTCGCCCGCCGCTTCGACATGGAAGTGCAGCCGCAGCTTGTGCTGCTGCAGAAGACCTTGCTCAACATCGAGGGGCTGGGGCGCGAGTTGTATCCCGACCTCGATCTGTGGCAAACGGCGAAACCGTTTCTGGAAAAATGGTTCAAGCAGCGAATGGGGCCCCGGGCCGCGTTCGCGAGATTGCGCGCGGAATTGCCCGGCTTGTTGCAGCAGGCGCCGGAATTGCCGGGCTTGGTCCACCAGCTACTGCACAACGCCGTCGACGACCATTTGCATCTCCAACGTCGTTCTGAGGAGCTTGCGCTGCTGCGGAGTGAAATGCGGCGCCAGCACCGCCGCACCTTGCTGGCCATAACCGGCGGCGCGCTGATCGTGAGCGCTGCGCTGCTGTTCGGACTGAATGGCGCTCCACCCGGCGCTGCGCCGGGACACGCTCCGGCGCTAAGCGGAATGTTGGGCGGCTTGGGCGCGCTGCTGCTGATTGTTTCCTGGCGCTGATCCGTGATTCTTTCCCTGTGAAAAAAGCACCTCGATAGGCGCATAAATTCCGCTCCTAGGGCATCAGCAGCGTTTTTCAACGTCGATGTCAGCACGTCGCAGATTTCTCTAGGCCGACGGCAATGTGCCGCAAGCAGAGGGGTCACACCGCCGGTCGATGGCCCAGCAAAAAGGCGTTGAGCTTCGGACGGCCGCCGAAGCCCAACGCCGAGCAGATCGAGTTGAGTCAGCGTCTGCTTGCCGAAGGCATCTCGATCCGTGCCGCCGCCCGCATCCTGAACTGCCATCACTCGACGTTATACCGCGCCATAGGAATACTTGCGCCAATGTCCGATGACAGTTTGATAAGCGCTAAGAACCAGCGCTGACGTCGGCTTCGCCAACAGAAGTCCGTGAATAGGTGCTATCGGCCAGGCGCGGACCTTTGGCCCACCAATGAAAAATTAATGGTGCTCTACTACATCGTCTGCCTTCACCTGCTCTGAGGCGGGATTTATCCACTGCCGGTGTTCTTCCGTTCCAACCGCTCACGGTGTGCTATACCTAGCCCGGATGAGCATAGAGCAGGGTTAAAAGGCGGAATAATGTCATTTTCAGAATCGTTTCAGGACTATCTCGGTCGCCTGCAGAAACATTCCCCGCATTTCCGTTTTTTTGACCAGCGCGATGAACGGCTAGCCACCGAGGAGCTGGATTACAAGCGGGAACTAGTCAGCCTGTTTCAGCAGGAATTGGCCGATGCGCTCCGGAATCGTCCGTCAGATGAGGCTACGCTTTCTCACCTGGGCGGGGAAATTGCGCGCTTGTTTACCAGGAAGCTGAGCGACGGCAACGCGCAGAATCTGGTGGGTTACCGCTACTGGACACCGCTCACCAGACTGACCGCGTCCGGAAAGGCACGATTTGCCTTGCTCACCGCCGATCTTCTCTATGGTCCGGATGAGGTTTCCCAGCGCATCAATCGTTTCGTGCCCCAGCTCCAGGAATTGCTGGGGGATCATCTGAAGAAGGTTGCGTGGTCGGCAATGTCGCGGAGCGTTACGAGTTTTCTGCTGATGCTGTCCGATCCGCGCGAGCATGTCATCATCAAGACGCGTGAGTTCGATAGAGCCCTCAAGGCATTCAAGCACACGTCGCTGCCCGATCGAGCGTTGACCGGAGAAGACTACCGCCAGGTTCAGCAGTTTCTTTTCGAACTGCGCGACGCCATGCAGCAAAATGGTTTGGCTCCCACCGATCTGATTGACGTACAAACGCTGATTTGGGTCGGAGACCCGGAAACCTACAAATCGAATGGGAAGGATAACGGTAAGGTCCGAACCGAAACTCCTTCTCTGACCGGGCCCGTCAACCTCATATTCTACGGCCCCCCTGGCTGCGGTAAAACTTATCGGTTGCTCCATGACCTGATACCCCGGTATCAGGATGCAAACGGGCAGCGCCGCCATGAATGGGTCACCTTCCACCCATCCATGAGCTACGAGGAATTCGTCGAAGGGCTGCGGCCCGTCACCGACGAAAAGAGTCAGGAACTCCGGTATGAGGTGAAACCCGGCATATTGCGGGAGATCTGCGATCGGGCCTCAAGCGATCCAGCCCATCGCTATGCCCTTTTCATCGACGAGATCAACCGTGCCAATATCGCCAAGGTGTTCGGCGAATTGATCACCCTCATCGAGGTAGACAAACGCAGCCGCCCAGGCGAGGACGATCTCCGGATTACTCTCCCTTATTCACGCACCCGATTCGGCGTTCCCGCCAACCTCGACCTCTATGGCACCATGAACAGTGCCGATCGTTCCATTGCCTTGCTGGATACGGCCCTGCGGCGCCGCTTCCGTTTCGAGGAAATCGCCCCGGATCCCGATGTGCTCACCCAGACGGTGGAAGGGATCGCTCTACAACTACTTCTGAGCACCCTCAACGAGCGCATCGAGCTGTTGCTTGATCGCGACCACGCACTGGGCCACTCCTACTTTTTCGGGATCAAGACCTTCGAGGACCTGCGGCGAGTGTTCTCCGAGCAGGTTCTTCCTCTGCTGATGGAATACTTCCACGACGATTGGGGCCAGATCGCACTTGTGCTCATGAACAAGGCGGCTGGCCGCAGCGAGTTTGTCTTGAGCTCGGAAATCGAACCGGCGAGCCTGTTCGGAAACGGCTGGGAACCCCGGGGACGCCGCGGTCAAGATCGTTACCAGCGCTACCGGCTGGCATCGGAACTCACACCGGCCATGTTCCTGGGGTTATTGGCTTGATTGGGCAGCGATGGATCACGTATGAGCATCGCACGTTGCGATTGCGACCGGAGGGGCCGCTGGCGCCGCGTGCGTGTCAGGCATTTCTGAGCCTCATCCCCCAACTTCCCGTTGGGGCGCTGTCCGCGACGGCCGATGGTATCCGGGTGGGTTCTCATTGCGGACTCATTCAGGTGGACGGGTGGCTCCTGGAAATCCTGCCCAAGATCTATGGCGAGGCAACTGAAGGTCCCAACCGGGGATTGCTGGTGAAGATGCTGGGTCATTGTTTCGATCTTCCGGTTTGGCAACAGGGTCTGGCCGACGCGGAATGGGCGGACGATCTCCTGACAATTGTGATCCAGGCGTTCCTGACAGAAGCTGCGATGCAGATGCGCCACGGTCTGCTCAAATCCTATGTCCATTGCGAGGAACAGCTGGCCCGCCCCCGGGGACGCTTGAATCTGAGCCGGCAAATTCGGCGGGGGCGTGCTCAGGCCCATCGGATGCACTGCGAGTTCGACGAACTGACAGCGGACAATGGTTACAATCAGGCGGTTCGCGCCGCGCTGCAGGT
Organism: Methylococcaceae bacterium; assembly: GCA_902812445.1. Taxonomy (GTDB): domain Bacteria; phylum Pseudomonadota; class Gammaproteobacteria; order Methylococcales; family Methylococcaceae; genus CADDZF01. The sequence continues at coordinate 9,809 of CADDZF010000084.1, forward strand.
TGTGCAAACGCTTCTTCCGAGAGGCTCTGCGATCAAGGCCCGGGCTGACCGTTTGTTGGGCCAGGTGATGGAAATCAGCCCAGCCGCTATGATGCCGTCGGACATTGAGTCGCTCCCCCGTAACCGGCTGACCGAGCACTATGATCGGCTGCTGTTGCTCGCGACCTGGATTTTGCAACTCGCGGGACCCGACGTTCACAGCGGGAACGGACAAGGCTTGTCGCTCCTGTTCGACATGAATCAGCTGTTTCAGCGGTATGTGGGTGTGATGTTGCAGGCCGCCGTGCATCGGCATTCCGGGTGCCACCGGGTGCAGTTGACCAAAGAGTGGCCTCAAATCGGCCTGTTGCGCGATGAGACCAATGGAGCTTCCTGTTTTCGGATGAAGCCGGATTTCACGTTGAGGCTACAGAATGGTCTCTTTATTGCCATACTCGACACCAAATGGAAAGTACTCGCCCCGGATGATGCGGTCGGGCATTACGGTATCGCACAGAGCGACCTGTACCAACTGCTCGCTTATGGACACAGCTACGACTGTCAGCAGTTGGTGCTGATCTACCCTTCCCACCCCAAGGCCAAGGACTGGAACACCCGGCATTACCGCTACGCGCCTCACGATGACCCTTCCAGACGTTTGGCCGTGACCGTCTTCGACATCGACGAGACCGAAGGGTCCGCTGAAAGGCTGCTCGGTGAGTTGCTGGAAGCAAGGACACGGCCATCCTCGCGGATTCTCGCTTAGCGGTGTCGCTAATGGTTCCTCCGCAGGAACGACGATCTCAAATCGTAGTTGGAGCGCTCGGAGGCCTCCATCGGATGGCTGGGGGAAATTGGTACAACGGATACAGCGCGAAGGAACGACGCGTTAAGTCCAAAATCCTGAAGCGCCTCATGGCCAAGGGCGAGCTGTCTTCGCCTTCTGGCCCATGCATGCTCTGTGGCGATCCCAATGTTGCCGTCGAGTACCACGATGAAGACTATGGTGAGCCGTTCATCTGGGAACCACCCGCGTTACTTTGCCTTTGCCGGCACTGCCACAGAGACAAACTGCATAAGCGGTTTTGGCGCCGTTCCGCGTGGTACGCCTACATAGCCCACATTCGGCGCGGCGGTTACGCACGTGACCTCAAAGATCCCAAGGTCAAGAAAGAGCTTGAAGCCTATCGCGCCGCCATCGAGCGCGGTGAGCCATTCTCCCTTCCTATGTTGCGGCCCTATACCCGGAAGGTCGGTGAAGAGTGGTTTGCAAACCTCCGCATGGACCCGGAGAGTTTGTCAGACCCATCTGCAAGGCCGCGTCCGTGAAGCGCTCCAAGAACCCGCTTCAGCCGCTAGATTTCTTCGTTACGGCATTCCTGAACCGCCGGAGGTCACATGAATCCCAAAGAATCCACCAAAGCTCAGCCCGTATCCCCTTACCTTTCCGCCGCCTGGCCGCCCTTCGAGCATCAGCCCGTATCCCCTTACCTTTCCGCCGCCTGGCCGCCCTTCGAGCAGAAGCTGGCGGCTGTCTTGGCCCGACTGGAAGAAGATCAGTACCTCATCCTGTCGGTGAAACACTCCGATCGGTTTGTGCAGTTTGCGGGTCAAGGCTCGTTCGGCATGCGGGCCGAGACTACGAGCAACAGTTACTTGCCAAAATCGGAACTGCTGAATGACGAACAGATCGAAGCCATGCGAGCGAGCGGCTGGCTTTCGCCGACGGGTGCGCCGGATGAGTCAACCCCTGAACGCGATCCCGATGGCTCCCCAAACTTCTTTTGCGATTTCCCGCAGCCGGTCCCCTACGGGGCTATCGCCAGGCTCACCGTCAACACCTTCGCGGAAATTCTGCGCGTACCGCATCCGGGCTTTCTGAAATACGAGGCCTTCGATGACAATGGCCCACTGCTATTCCCGTCCCTTGGGCTGAAAATCCCGAAGAGAAAGGAAGTCATTGAGACTGCGGAGAGTACCCGTCAGCGCTTGCTCGCAACGCTCCGCGAAGTGACCAATCTTCCAAATCTCGAATACGACGAAGACGATGATATCGTCATCCGATTCGGCAGTGCGCTGGTCTACGCCCGGATAACCGAAGACCCGTTGCTCGTTCGGCTTTACGCGCCGATCCTGAGCGGCATCGAACGCGGCGGGGCACTCTTGACCCGACTGAACGACATCAATGCCCATCTGGACTTTACGCGGTTCGTGTACCGGAACGGCACGGTATTCGGTCGGGTCGATGTCGCTCCGGTTCCCTTCGTCGCCGACCATGTTGTCCTGGCCTTTATGCAACTGTGCTCCATCGCCGACGGCATCGACGATTGGCTGCAGGCCGAATTTGGCGGGCAGACAGCGTTTCTGGAACCGGTCACCAGCTTGCGAAAGCATTAGATCACGCGGATCAGCCGTTTTCAGGCCGATCCTGGTAAGCCAGATCAAAGAGTATCTCGAGCGGAGGACTGAGGCCTCTCAGACCGTCAACCACGCGGTTGGCCCACTCGAAATACGCCTGCTTTCGTTGCAGGCTCCAATCGGCCGGGGGGCGTGCAGCTATATCGCGGAGATTGCAGATCTTGTCCGCGAGTTTGACGAGCTTCGCCGCATCGGACAGGAAAGGTGCCCGTTCGATTTGTAGCTGTTTGCGTTCTTCCTTGGGAAGCCTTTTATCGTCGGTGACTTTAACCACTATCTGGGCAATGGCGATCCCAAAATGCTGCTCCAATTCCTCCGCCGTTGTCGGAGTATCCTCGATCGTATCGTGCAGCAGGGCCGCACAGATCACTATCGGGTCGTCGATCTCGGCTTCATTGGCCAGGACATTGGCTAGCGCAATGGGATGATTGATATAGGCCGATTCGTCGGTATCCTTGCGACGTTGCATCCGGTGGTTGTCGGCGGCGAAGGCCAATGCCCGAAAAATCAGGCGCATGGATTGACGGCTGTACATGGGGACTCCTGTAATAGACTAACCGGATTCTCTGGTACAGCAGAGTTCGGTATTGCTGGTCGGGCATCCTGATAGGGGGGTCTTGCCTGTCGGAGGGATGGCGATACGAGAATGCTCCCGGCGATGCTTGAAAGGCCCATTGGTGCATGTGCCCAATCGACACTTTCAAGATTACTGCACGACGATGCGATCAGTGGTATTTCCGTCAGCTGTGGCTGACGACTGCTGTATAGGGGGCTGCAATTGATGAGTCATCAGAAAGACGGCACGAAGGCGACGCGGTTCCCGCGCCATATCCCGCCGGAGCCGGCTCTGGATCGATATCGGGGCTGCCTCCTCGGGGGAGCTGTCGGTGATGCCCTAGAGCCTGTTATGTACTCAAAGCAAGCAGCGGTATGGCTTTCGGTAACATCAAGCACATCAGGGCCAGGAAATGCAGGCCGACCAAGGTTTCTGGCATTCGCTCATCATCGCGTGCCAGACG
>CADDZF010000085.1 GCA_902812445.1 Methylococcaceae bacterium
CGCTGTCAACCGGCCCGCGCAAGGTCACCGCGCCCCCGCGGGTGATGATCTTGACGTTGTGGGCATTGGTCGATAAGGCATCATCCTTGACGATCGCCCGCCGAATTGCCGCCGTGAGCTTGCGGTCCCGAGTGGTTTCCTTCTGATCTTCAGGGGTCAGTGTGGCGTCATGCTTGTCGCGAACATTGCGTTTGGTATTGTCGGTATCCGCGCCAGCAGCCAGTTCAAAGGAGCCTGAACGCTCCCCGGCCCCTATCAAGCCACTTGTCAATGCCAAACTAGTCGCCAGGCAGATAGTGAGTAGTTTTGTTCTTTTCGACATGAGAAATTCCTTATAAGCGAGTGAAGCGGTATTTGTCCGCTAAAATTGCCCGTGGGCTAGCCCAACGGACACCAGAGAGGAGCCGTACGGCCCGTCGCGGCGCTAGCGGTTCCGTAACAGGAACCCAACCGCCGTGCCAACGGAGACAGCGATCGCAAGCGATGCCCAAGGATTCTCGCCGACATAGTGCTCTGTCGCCTGAGCCGCTTGCTTGGCCTGTCCGGCAACCAGATCTTTGGCGTCGGTGAGTTGCGCTTTGGCTTGTTTCACTTGCTTCTCGAACTTGGCGCGCGCCTCGGGAAATCCATTTGCGGTATAATCTTTTGTCGCTTGCAGAAGGCTTTCCGCCTCGTCGACGACTGATTTGAAGCTGTCGACTAAAGAATCTTTGCCTCCTTGTAGATATCCTCGTCTGTGAGTCATAGTGAACTCCTCGTGCGTGAGTGATGTATCAAAATTGGAGCGAACGACGTCTGCAGAGGATCAGCAATCGCTATGCCACGGGCTTCCAAGCGCAGAAAAGTGCTGAGCTGTCAGCCGGTTGGCGCAGACCTCGAAAGTAAAAAAACTGCCAGCCATCGGTAAGGTTTACCGTCCGCTTGTCAACTTTACCATTCTGCCGCTCTGCACCCGCGCGGCTGCAATCGATTCGGTTTTGCCAGCCTTCCGGAAATTTGCAGCGAAGAAAGGCGCATCAATCGGCTTGCTCACCGGCGGCGTTTTCTTGTCTACCTGCCCGTGTAATGCTTGCTCATCCGTAGTTTTCGTAACGCGCAGATCCGCCGATTGCGGCTGCGCGCTTTGGCGGTTTTGCGCGAAGTCGTCCGCTCGTGCGCTCTTTACCGCGTGCGAGCGACCCATGCTATAGTGCGCGCCATGAGCAGGAGCGAGTTCGATCTTTGTGTCGTCGGCGGCGGCTCGGCCGGCCTGGTCGTGGCAGCGGGTGGCGCTGCGCTGGGGGCGAAAGTCGCGCTGGTGGAAAGACACGCGCTGGGCGGCGATTGCCTCTATTACGGCTGTGTCCCGAGCAAGGCGCTGCTCTACTCGGCCAAAGCGGCGTATACCCGGCATGAGGCAGCAACAGCGGGTATCGATTCGCCCTCGCCGGCGATTGCTCTGGGCAAGGCCATGGAGCGCGTGGCCTCGGTCATCCGCGCGATCGAACCCCACGACAGCCCGGAGCGGTTCCGTTCTATGGGCGTCGAAGTCATTTTCGGCGAAGGCCGCTTCATCGATCCCGCCCGGTTTAGCATCGACGGCCGAGAATTAACGGCGCGGCGCTTCGTCCTGGCGACCGGCTCGCGGCCCGCCGTTCCGCCCATCGAAGGACTACAGCAATCACCCTACCTCACCAACGAGACGGTGTTCGACCTGCGCGAACCCGTACCCCGACTGCTCGTGCTTGGCGCTGGGCCCATTGGCGTGGAGCTGGCCCAAGCCTTCGGGCGGCTGGGAAGCGCCGTCACAATCGTTGATCAGGCGGCGCAAGTCCTGCCTCACGAGGACGCGGACATGGCCGGGATCATTCAGTCCCGGCTGACGGGCGAAGGCGTTGAATTTCATCTCAACCGCTCGGTGTCGCGGGTCGAAGGCGCTGCCGGGATGATACGCGTGCAGCTGCAACACCAGGGCGAAAGTGAAACCTGGCTCGAAGGCACGCATCTTCTGATCGCCGTGGGTAGAAAGCCCAATCTCGAAAACCTGGGGCTGGAAGCGGCCGGTGTGGTAGTCGAGGATGGGCGGCTCAAAACCGATGAGCATTTGCGTACCAGCAATCGAAGCATTTATGCCTGTGGCGATGTGGTGGGCCCTTACCTCTTCACTCACACGGCGGAGCACCAGGCCGGCGTAGTGCTGAAAAATGCTTTGTTCCACTGGCCCGCCAAAGTGGAGAGCCGCGTGGTTCCCTGGTGTACTTTCACCGATCCCGAGCTCGCCCGCGTCGGATTGTCAGAGACGGAAGCGCGCGAGCGAGCAATCCGCTACGAGGCTTATGCCTTTCCTTTCGCCGACATTGATCGGGCGGTGACCGACGGCGCAATCCAAGGTCGCGCCAAGATCATCACCGGTCCAGATGGCAAGATCCTGGGCGCTGCGATTGCTGGCGCCAATGCGGGGGAACTCATCCACGAATATGCACTGGCGCTAGCCAGAAACCTCAAGGCGTCCGACCTGACCGGGCTAATTCACGTCTATCCGACACTGGCGCAGATCAACCGCAAAGTAGCTGAACAACGGCAGAAGCAGAAGCTGACACCCGTGGCGAGGCGCTGGATACAGCGTCTTTTCGGGCTGCGCGGCGAACGGCGTGCGTAGCGACAGCGCTAGAACCCCCTTGACAACTTCCAAAGCGACCATCCCCAGAACGCCATGCACGCCACCTTCCCACTGCTGCAAGAAACTGCCTTTCCGCGCATTTTCCGCAAGCGGCTGGAAGTATTGCAGGTGAACCTTGGCTACCGCTGCAACCAGCAGTGCCTGCACTGCCACGTCAACGCGAGTCCCAAGCGCAAGGAAATGATGGGGCGGGAAACCGTGCTCGAAGTCATTGATTTTGTGCGCCGCGCCAAACTGAAAATCCTGGACATCACGGGCGGTGCACCGGAAATGAACCCTGGTTTCAAGTACCTGGTTGAATCGGCCCACTCGCTCGGCGTAAAGATCATCGACCGCTGCAATCTGACGATACTGGAGGAGCCGGGCTACGAGGACCTGGCCTCATTCCTGGCTGCCCACAGAGTCGAAATCACCGCATCGCTTCCCTGTTATCTTGAAGAAAACGTCGACCGCCAGCGCGGCACGGGCGTCTTTAAGGCCAGCATCGCGGCGCTGCGGCGGCTCAACCGGCTGGGCTACGGGGAACATTCCGAGTTGACGCTCAACCTCGTCTTTAATCCACAAGGGCCGGTGCTGCCGCCGCCAGAGGCGACGCTCGAGCAGGCTTACAAGCGGGAGCTCAAAGCGCGCTACGGCATCGTTTTCAACCACCTCTACACGCTCGCCAACATGCCCATCCAGCGCTTCGGCAGCACGCTGATCAGCAGAGGCGAATTCAACGCCTATATGAGCTTGCTGAAACAGGCGCACCGGGATGGCAATCTCGACCGCGTCATGTGTCTGAACCTGATCAGCATCGACTGGCAAGGTTATGTCTATGACTGTGACTTCAACCAGATGCTTGGGCTTCCGCTAGGCGGCGAAAAGATGCGCATCCGTCTGAGCGATCTCGCCCACGACAATCTGGACGGCGCCTCCATCCGGGTAGCCGATCATTGCTACGGCTGCACCGCGGGCGCCGGCAGCAGTTGCGGCGGTGCCTTGACTTGACTTGACTTTGAAAGAACCCGTCGAGGCCGCCCTTGAAGCCACCTGCAAGAAGAGTTTCCATTGGCTCGGCGACACTTGCCGCGCGCCACCATGAGATAGCAAGGAGAAAAACCATGAATGTCGAGACCTGTGTACTGGAGCGCTATTCCGAAGGCGCCCGCACGATTCAGCCGGCGCTCTGCTGCCCGGTGGATTACGACCGCGAACTGCTAAAGCTGCTGCCTGAGGAAATCATTGGGAAGGACTACGGCTGCGGCGACCCGTCGCGCTATGTCCGGCAAGGGGACGTGGTTCTCGACCTCGGCAGCGGCGGCGGCAAGATCTGCTATATGACGGCACAGCTGGTGGGGCAGGGCGGACGCGTGATCGGTGTCGACATGAACGACACCATGTTGGCCCTCGCCCGCAAGTATCAGGCGAAAATGGCGATGAAGCTGGGCGAAGATCGCGTGAGCTTCAGAAAAGGATACATCCAGGATTTGGCGCTGGATGTCGAGGCTATGGAGCGCTATCTGGCCACGCATCCGGTTACCGATCACCGCGGCCTGGTCGAGCTCAAGGACTGGCAGGCGGCACAGCGGACGTCGCAGCCCCTGATAGCCGGTAGCTCGATCGATCTGGTGATTTCCAATTGCGTGCTGAACCTGGTGAACGACGCGGACAAGCGGCAACTGGTCGAGGAAATCTACCGCGTACTCAAGCCGGGCGGGCGCATCGCCATTTCAGACATCGTCTGCGACGAGCCGGTGCCGGAGCATCTGAAGACCGACGCCAGGCTATGGAGCGGCTGCATCGCCGGCGCATTTCAGGAACAGGCGCTCGTTGAAGCTTTCGTCGAGGCCGGCTTCATCGCTGTCAAGCTGGATCAGTGGAGCGCCGAACCATGGCAAGTGGTGGAAGGCATCGAATTCCGCTCGGTTACGCTGACCGCCCTGAAAGGTTACGGCAAAGAGTGCCTGGACCGTGGACACGCGGTCATCTACCGCGGCCCTTACGCCGAAGTGCGCGACGAAGAAGGACACATCTTTCCGCGCGGTCAGCGCATCGCTGTGTGCGAGCGCAGCTTTCGCACGATTACGGAAGGCCCTTATTGCGAAGATTTCATCGGCATCGCCCCGGCCATTTTGACCGAACCGGTGCCGTGGTGCGCGCCGCCCAACACGGTTCGCCCTCCATCGATCACCAAGGGCGGCCGCCAGGCCGTCGGCTGCGCTGTCTCCGCCGCGTGCTGCTGAACGGGTATCAATACCGGCGGACCCTGTGCCGCCGGATGTCATTGCCCGCACTCAGGCGACAGATTCCACTGAGAGCATTTCGCGCTCGATATAAGCTTTAAATAAGCTTTAAACGCTCGGATCGAGCTGAAGCAGCGATACCCTGCGCTACTGGCCAGCGAAAGGGTTTCGACGGTTTCATTCAACAGCACGGCTACCGGAACAGTGAGTCCTTCCTGAAGGCCATTGGGCCATGCCAGATCGAACACGGCTTGCTGCTGGCCGCTGGCGGGATCGGCGAAATCGAAAGCCAGCACGCCACGCGGCAGACCTTGAGATTCGACCCAGTGGTTGATGGCTTCCAGCTCTTCTTCCTCGGTCTCGCTGGTGATGCCGCCGGCACCCGTTGTTACTGCAGGTATCGCAGCCGCAGGTCCTTCCAGCCAGCGGGTATCGCCGTGCAGCAACTCCGCCATACGCAGGTTGGCTTCGGCGGCCAGAAGCTCCTTCCGAGCCTCAAGAAAATCACGATAGTTCTTGATCTTCCACAGCTCCGTGTCCATAGGAATCCACTGCGACGCCAGTGCGCCGGGGTGCCGCTTTTCAAGTCCAGGGAAATATTCTTCCGGAAGCCGGTCGCCGATCTCCAGATTGGTTTGTCTAGTCTGGAAGCAGAAATTCGCCAGGGCGTTGACCTCTGGCCGCTTGTATTTGGACTTGAGCTGCGCTTTCGGGAAAATGTGGTGCACTTCCAGCTTGCTCATTCTGCCTAGCAGGTTGGCTTTCAGTTCGATACCCGTCCCCCAGTCGCGGGCGCCGCCCATACGCGTGAGCATGTAGAGTACGGGATAGAACCGGGCGCCGAGGCTCCAGCCGGTAAAGTGGCCGGATTCCACGCGCAATCCGCCGTGCCACAAGCGCAACTGATCGAGCAACTTGTCGAGCCCGCCATCTTCGCCTTCCAAGGCTGCCAGGTCCTGATCGATGACGGTTTCCGTCGATCCCGAGAAACGGCCCCACATGCCGGCTTGTGCGAACCAGAACAAGAGCTTGTCCCGCTCTTTTGCATCGAGTTGACCTCTGTGCCGATCCAGATAGCGCGCCATGACCGGCACGGCGAAGCGGCCAAAAAATACTTGGTCATGATCGAGGCCGAGCCGACCGCTGATGAGATTGAGGCTAGTGTCTAGGGCTTTTGTAGCCCGATTGAGCCCATCCTGTACGTCTTCGGCGGTTTTCTCGTGCAGGTGGCTAAACTTAGCTTCCCCGGTGAGCACGGTATTCAGTGAGCGCAACAACCAATCCAGGTTGAAGTGATATTCGGCCGCCGCCCAAATTTTGAGCTTGGCTTTCATCTGCTCGCGGGCTTCTGGCCAGTCTGCGCAGATTTTGGCTAGCGCAAGATCGCCTTTTGAGAGCTTGGTGCCACCACTGTTCACGCGATTGAAGATGTCTACCACCACGTCAAGGGATTTATCGGCTCCGGTAACTTCTTCGATGTGCAACTCGATGTCGGTCACGCTCAGTAATCGGCTGAGCCGACCGACATAGTCTCCGAGCTTAAGGGTAAGCTGCGGTTGTGTGGCAAGCTGAGTCCAAAACTCTCCCAACCCGGCCGTGCCGGCCCGCATTAAGGCAGTGACATCAATCCATAGCGGATCTCCCAGCATTTTCAGCGGCTGGTAGAAGGAGAAGGTCTCACTTTCAAGATGAAAATACAGATTGGTAAAGGCTTTGACATTGCCGTCAAAAAACTTTGGGGGCTTTCCACGCACCACACCATACAAGGAGGTCATGCGCTGCTGGCCGTCGAGCAGGAGCTTCACGATACCTGCCACGATCGGCCCGTCGCCGCGATGTGCAGCGGTTTTTGCTTCGGTAGCCCAAACCAGCAAGCCGCCGACAGGATGGCGGCGATAGAGCGAATCGAACAGTGCGCGCACCTGGTCGCCATTCCAGACGTATCCGCGCTGGAATTCCGGCAGAGCCATGTGGCCGCCGTCGATGAGATCGAGAAACGTCGAAATTTTCACTGTGCTTTTTACCTCAAAGTCATAATGACCGCAGCTAGCCCACCTTCCAGCCGATCGATCGTCGGCTTCAATTCAACGCGGCGATCGAGCTGCTTCGCTTTCGGGCCCGTAGAGTACAGTCAATTTACAGCGTAGCCGGGAATGCTTTGCCGGCCGGTCATCGAAATCGAGCAAAACATTGAAAAAAGACAGCACACGCGAAGGCGAGAATTCAACCGCAGGCGAGCCACACGTCCATGATGCAGCAGTATCTCCACATCAAGACAGAATCATCCCGGCAGGCTGCTGGAAGGGCGCATGGACAATCTCCTGGCCACCATCGCGTATGTCGCATCGGCTTACGGTCTGGCCACTTTGGACGTGACCAGCGGCCGATTCAGCGTCCAACAGATCGAAACCGTTGATCATCTTTCGAGTGAGCTGGAACGGCTGAATCCGGCGAAGCTACTGATCAGTGAGGACTGGTCTCCTCTGGCTGCCATCGCCGCCCGCCAAGGCATCAGCCGAAGGCCGCCTTGACATTTCGACCGGTCAGCGCGTGGCGGGTTTTGCGACAATCTTCGCCGAGCGCGCGGAGGCGTTACGCTGGAGCGGACCGCGCTTGAGCGGCGAGCCCGGTGTGCGCGTCACTGGCGGGCGTCATCCGGTGGTAGAAACGGTACGGCGTGAGCCTTTCACGCCGAATAATCTCGAACGCCATCAGACGCGACTCCAGTACCTATGGTGTAGACTGAAACGTCTTCTTATAAACAAGGGCAGTGCTTCTAGCAAGGAGCTACCTAATCGAAAGCCAAGCCATTTTAATCCGGTACGCAACAGTGCAGAAGGGATCAGCCATGGAGCGCGTTTTCCCAAAAAGAGTAATTCCGAAGTGACAAAACGGCGGCCCTCGCCTGCGGCTTTGCCGAAGGTTTGCTGGAGCCAAGGCGTGCGCGCGTGGAACACGCCGATATCGAAATAACGCTTGAACTCATCGCGATAATGATAATCGTGCGAGTGGTAGACTTGGGCATCGGCGCAATAAGCCACTTTCCAACCTGCAAGCAGCATTTTTCCAACAGCAAAGGTATCTTCGTTCATGATCGTATCAGTCGGAAACCCCCCGGCTTCGATCAATGCACTACGCCGATAGGCGGCGAACGAGTTGGATATGAAAGCGGTCTTGATCCCGAGCCGTTTCCGATCTTCGAGCACGCGTACTTGACTCATAGGCGGATAATTGAAGAGTCGCGCATGCGCGCCAATAGGCCCGGCATTCGTGTGTGGAAGCTGCCGACCATAGGCAGCGCCGACGCGTTCGTCAGCGAACGCTAGCAAAAGTCGCTCAATGGCGTCCGCGGTGGCCAATAATGCGTCCTGAGTCAGGAATACAACGATTTCGCTTTCCGGCAGCATGCTGATTCCCAACTGCCGAGTACCGCCGTGATTGAACTCAGCCTTTGCAATCACTCGTACATCAAAGCCATGGGCACGCGCACGGGCCGCCGTCTCATCATGGGACGACGAATCAATCACCAGACGGTAGTCCGGTTTCCGCGTTTGCTCATCAAAAGCTGCTAGCCATCGCTTCCACAGATCGCCTGCGTTAAGCGTTGGTACAATGAGACCAAGCTTACTCATGGATCGTTTCCGCAAGCTGTTGCGGTATCCTAGCTCCGCCCGAGTCAGTCAGCGCTTGCCAGATCTGTTCTCCCAGCCGCTCGGCATCGAGATGCTGCTCCACATAGCGCCGCGCATCGCTGCTCATACGCTGCCACTCGGACGCGTTCAATAACTGGGCACGTCGCAGACTCTCTATTACTGATGCTTCGGTTCGATCAAATACGAAACCTGCTCCCAAGGATTCAATATGATCCCACGCCAGCCCTTTGGCGGCCAACACTGGACGACCCGCCGCCATCGCTTCTGCCACTACATTGCCGAAGTTCTCACGCATTCCCCCGGCCTCCTCGAGACCGGAAGGCAACGCCAGGAAGTGGCTCCCAGCCAGTATCGCCATGGCATCCGGGCGGCTAACATAGCCCCTGTAACTGATCGCACCTCCCGCCTGTGCAACCAACTCTTGAAACTCCTCGAAGTAGGCGCCGTCCACGCTGCGTCCGGCGACTATCAGCCGATCTCCTTCTCTTCGACATTGAAGCCACGCTCGGATGAAACCATTGATTCCTTTCTCCTGCTGGATGTGGCCTAGAAAACAGATCGTCATTCTATTACCTAGAGGCGAGGCCGCGACTTCGACTTCCCGGTAGTCGATGCCATTGGGAACCAACAGGATCCTGGCATCATTGCCCAGTACCTTCCGGACGCCTTCTGCTTCGGTCTCGCTGGTGCAGTGAACTGCCACCGCTCGGCGCAGCGTAGGGAAGGTCAACAATTTATAGAAAAGCCATTTGTGTGGCTTTCGTCGCCGAATCAATGCCACATGCTCGGGCATCAATCCACCGTGGACGGCCACTATAAACCGGCGGTGCAGCAGCACGCAGAAAATCGCAGCCAGCGTGCTCGGCCAAGTGGCGATGCCGTGGATATAAACCGTCTCAGTTTCCTGGCATAACTTGAAGAGCTTGGGGATAGCTGCCAGTCCAAAGCCCCAACGCCTGAATCCGTAGCATGGATAGAGACGAACTTCTACTGTTTCTCCAAGACGCACATCCTCTGGCTTTAGCCTGCCGCCGACCGATTCATCCGACGCGCATAGGACGATATGATGTCCCTGATTCGCCCACGCCTTCGTCAAAATGGCGGCGGTTACAGAGACTCCTCCATAACCCAGCGCCGGGGCGATATGCGTCGCTACGACAGCTGTCGGTAATTTCGGCTTCATAAACATTGCTCGACCCTCGGGATTAAACGTGGATACAATCGATCCGTATCGCTCGCGAGTGATGCGTCATGGATAAAACGCTCTACGAGCCGCTCTCTTGCAATTTCTCTACTTCGTCAATGGGTATCCGGTGTACGGCACCTCCGGACCGCGACTGCACATAGATCGTCGCCTCGTACCAAGTGAACATCAACGAAAATTCGAGACCTGCCTTGCCGTCCAGAAAGCCGCCTCGCAACACGAAGTGGTACAGAAATCTGGCGAAGACCCGTAGCAAGGAGCGTCCCAACAACACGCTCAAGCGACCGCGTCTAGTCATCATGGCCCCAGAAGTAGGCTGCAAGCGCACTTCCTGCGCGGCCTTATCAACGTGTTTGTGCATCCACTCAATGATTTCCCCGTGATAGAAATAATGGTCATACGGTATGTCGGTATAAGCAACGCGGCAAGTACTCGCAATGGCTTCGCCATGCCCGGTATGGTTCGTCACGAAGCGTGCGGTATCCCTACGTACCAATCTTGGATGATAGATGGGATAGCCGGGCGCGTAGCGTAGCCGTTTCTTACGAAGGTACAGAATCGACGGCACCATGACGGCGTCGATCGAATCCAATGCAGTGATCTCCGATTCGAACCACTCATAAAATCGGGCTGGATAGACTTCATCTGAATCTACAAATAGTACCCAGCGGCTCTTAAGATTAGATCGCTCGAGCGCAAAGTTGCGCTGCGCTGCAAATCCGGGCCATGGATTCTGATAAATCGCGCAGCCGCGCTTGGTTGCAATATTGAGCGTCGCATCAGTGCTTCCGGAGTCCACAATGGTGATTGGATAGCGGTGAGGAATCCCTTCAAGACAAAAGGGCAAGTTGTCTTCCTCGTTTTTCGTTAAGATGACGATTGAAAGCCTTCTGTTATCCATGCATCCTCGCCATATCCATATTATGATTAAGACAACGCACTAGCATTTATCAGCGTTCCGTTAGCCTCAACCGATTTGTCGAGATCAGCGTGTCTCAAGCCGATTTAGTTTCTCTCGCCGTATGTCATGCGGATAAGCACAAAGCTCACTTTCTGCTATTGAATGCTTACGCCAAACCCATTGATAACGTAATTTTCTTAGCCAAGAGAGCTTCACAGCCGTTAGTAGTTTTAAATAAGTAAATTGTGGACTCCAATTATTCGCCATTAGTAGCCACCGCATCGCCTCCTTAGGGCGACGGGCTTCCAGCGCGAGCAAGGCCAATTTCTCGAGATATTTACGCTTTACGGCGGGGTGACTCGCCATATAGTCTTCAAATGCGTTACAGAGCACTACAAAACTTTCATAATTGCGTTGACGAACTGGCGCAGAGTTTGCCGATGATACTCGGGTATTCACGCGAGCGTCGTCAAACGTCCAGACGGCAACAATCGAGGGAAGGTATCGTACAGTAAATTTGAGCGATATCGCTAAATAGAAGTAGGTATCATTAAATTTTGCCATGTTCTCATTGAAACGTACGGTTTCAATCACATCGCTCTTGAATAAAGTTCCGTTAGTGTGAATCCGGTTCATTTGAAAAAAGTTGGTTAGCACATCAAATGAGTAGCAATCTTTGGTTGGCAATATGCACTTGCCTCTAACCTCATCGAGCAGAGGTACATCCGAAAACACCAAATCTACATCAAGGTTATCCTTGAGATATTTATACTGGAGAGCGATCTTGTGAGGGAAATAATAATCGTCGTCGTCCAGCAGGGAAATATAACGTCCGGCGGCTGCTCTCATACCGATATTCCTAGCTGCAGCGTTACCCTTAGAGTTTTGGTTGCGCACTACTCTGATTCGGGAATCGTCCGATTGAATCATCAGCGGCAACGACGATCCATCGTCTACCACTATAATCTCAAGATTTTTATACGTTTGATTCAGTACACTATTGACAGCCCGGTTAAGCAACTCGTTACGATCTCTTGTGGGGATTACAATCGATACTAGTTCATCGTGCATACGCGCCTCTGTAATGTCTCCGAACTGCTTGCATTCAATCAATTTCATATCGGCATCTAGCTAAACGGTTGGTATAGTTATGCTACGGTCTTTCAACGCCATTTCCTCTGTCAATATCGCGCTGCAAGCCTCGATAACGTCATCAACCCGGATTGCGAGAATACTCTCATTTCGCGCCTCGAATGACTCATCGGAAGTACGGATGACAGTGTGTCCTTTACCATAAGGTTCCCATTTCCCCGGTAAGTTATTGGACGAGTGCAGTGCCACACAACGGTTGCCGGCTGCCGCGGCCATGTGCATCGTGCCCGTATCGTTGCCCACAAACATACGACAGCGCTGCATGGCCATGATGCCGGATCGAACACCCAGCTTACCGGCAGCGTTGTATCCTCGCCCCCATGCGCAAATCATGCGCTCGCCCGTCAGCCAATCTTCGGGTCCACCGAATATGATTGGCCATACATCAAAGCGCCTGATCAATTCCTCGCCTACCTGCTGATAGCGTTGGTATGGCCAGCGATTGATTTCTAGTTTACAGCCAGGTCCTATACCGATCCACGGCCGAAAACTATCTGAGGTAAGATCTGCCAGCCAACGCTTCACTTCTTCCCGGTCTTGCTCTCTCGGTGCAATGTCCAAACGTCCGCACCCGGCTTGAGGTATGGGGATCCCGGACGCTGCAAGCCGTGCTAACAACAAATCGCTCTCATACGGTACGCGATCCGGCAGGCGACCCCATACTCTCGTAGGAAATTGATAACACATGTCCATGCCAAATAAACGCTTAATTCCGGCTACCCGAAAAAATATACGGTCACGTTTTATTTGTTTCGGCGATCGCCTTGATGGTGGGAGATAAACTAAAAAATCGAACTTTCTTTGTCGTAAATCACTTAACAATTTCACTAAATGGCCTATGTATGGCAACCAGCCAGCACGTGTATCGTCGGTTTTCGGGTAATAAAGAAGCTCATCAAAAACGCCGATGCCGCTGAGTACCTCGGCACTGGAGACAAATCTCCCCTGCATTTTGTTATCGCAAAGAAGGCTGAAGCGGGCTCCGGCAAAGTACTCCACAGCTGCCCATATTGCTGGCAATGCTACAATTGAATCGCCAAGAGAACCGATTTGGAAAATGAGCACTCGTTGCTGCATCTGGCGTGATTCCAATACTTATTATCATAGTATCTAAGCGTTCACGCGAAACTGATTTTGTAAGAGGTGCCAAAGCCGTGCATGAGTTTGATGACTTCCTCACGGACCTGCTCCTTGGCCCAGGTTTCGAAGCGACGCCACTGGTATTTGGCGTGCTTC
>CADDZF010000086.1 GCA_902812445.1 Methylococcaceae bacterium
CGCCAGGGGTGAGCCGGCAGGTCGGTAAGGCCAATGACCTCGACCGCGGCTTTGGCCACGAGGTGATCCTTGTCTACCGAGCTGCCGCTGACACCGATTCCACCAATCAGGACTCCTTCCTGGTTCACCACGGGAACGCCTCCGGGAAAGGTGATCAGCCCGTTGTTCGAGTGCTCTATGCCGTACAGCGGTCCGCCCGGCTGCGACAGTGCGCCGATTTGCCCGGTCGGCATACCGAAAAAACAGGCCGTTTTCGCTTTCTTGATGGCGATATCGACGCTCCCGACCCAGGCATCATCCATGCGCACGAACGCTTTTAGGTCGGCGCCTGAATCCACCACGGCGATACACATCTGAGTATCGAGTTCGCGGGCTTTTTTCAGGGCCGCTTCCAGTGCTCGCTGTGCTTGTTCAAACGTAACGTGCATGGTCTATCTCTCCACGGTCTGATCCTGCGCGTGCAGGATTGCATGCTTCGGCTCGCTGCGCCATTTCCGAGCCGCCGGGGCGTGAGGGGTTCGGGCTGATGCGAAGCGGGTTCAGTTTAAACCCTTCAGGGAGTCGAAAGAAGCTCGAAGACAGCGAGGGCTTGACGGGTTTTCGGCTGCCCGGCTATTCTTCATGAGCGAAACTCTTGATGATATAGCCGCCTGACTTCTCGTCGAACTCGAGGTCCACCAGCTTGCGCGCCTGCGCCTCTTCCAGTAGCTTACCGAACGTCCGAAAGCCGTGATAGCTTTCGTTGAAGCCCGGCTTGCGTCTTTTCAGCGCCTGCTTGACCATCGATCCCCAGACCTTCTCCTCCGAGTCGCGCTCTTCCAATAACGCTTCGATCGTCTCCAGCACCATATCCAGAGCTTCCTGTTTTTTTTCCTCCTCGCTCAGGCTCACGCTCTTCGGCGGCGGCTTCTTGGCGGCGGCTTTCGGCTTGGCTTTGCGTTGCTTTTCGCTCTCGCGCACCAAATCGTCGTAGAAGATGAATTCATCGCAGTTGGCGATCAACAGGTCCGACGTGGATTTTTTGACGCCGACGCCGATCACCCCTTTATTGTTTTCCCGCAGCTTGCTGACCAGCGCCGAAAAATCCGAATCGCCGCTGATGATGACGAACGTGCCGACGTGCGATTTGGTGTAGCAGAGATCGAGAGCGTCCACGACCATGCGGATGTCGGCCGAATTCTTGCCGGACTGGCGCACGTGGGGAATCTCGATCAGCTCGAATGCCGCTTCGTGCATGGTCGCCTTGAACTCCTTGTAGCGCTCCCAGTCGCAATACGCCTTCTTGACCACGATATTGCCTTTGAGAAGGAGGCGTTCCAGCACCTTTTGAATGTCGAACGCCGCGTACTTGGCATCGCGCACGCCGAGGGCGATATTCTCGAAATCGCAATACAGCGCCATGTTCTGCGTTTTCGATTTTTCGCTCATGAAGTCCCCGGCCGCAGTGAGCGCGACGGCGGATAGTCAGACATAGCCCTGCTGCACCAGAAAACGATCCAGCTGATTGGCGAAGGCCTGGCAATCGCTCGGACCGAATGCCGCCGGCCCGCCCGTATCAATGCCGCCGTCACGGAGCTCGGTCACAAAGTTACGCAGGGACAAGTACTCACGTATCGTGCCTTTCGTATAGAATTCGCCTCGCGGGTTGAGCGCGTAACCGCCCCGATCGATCACTTCGGCGGCGAGAGGAATGTCGGCCGTGATCACCAGATCGCCGTCTGTCAGTCGCTGGACGATCTCTTTATCCGCGACATCGAAACCGGGGGCGACTTGAATCGTATCGATATACCGCGATGGCGGGACGCGCAGCGGTTGGTTAGCGATGAGTATCAGGTGCACGCGGACCCGCTCCGCGGCGCGGAATAGCATGTCTTTGACGGCGTTGGGACAGGCGTCGGCGTCTACCCAGATGTTCATTTCCTTGCGGCCCCGCAAAAGATCGAGCTACCCCAGCGAACTGCATAGCGCACCGGATACGATGCCGGAAGGATCGTCCGGTTCCCTGCATCACCGGGCGATCCCTTCACGGCTGCGCCCCCCGGCATTCAGCGGCCGGAGCGGGCATAATAGCGGGCCAGTTGCTTGATCTCCTCGGCGCTGAGCTGCTGGGCGATCAGGCGCATGCGACCGTACAGGTCATTATGACGGGCCCCGGACTGATAGGCCGAGAGCGTCTGCTCCAGGTACTCCGCCTGTTGACCGGCAAGGGCGGGGTTATCGACCGCCTGTCCCTGTCCTGAGCGCCCGTGGCAGACGGCACAGGGCGCCAGCACGCGGCGGCCGTCACCCCGCTCGACCAGTTGTTCGATGGCTTCCGGGACGCCGACCGCTGCAGGCGCGCTGGGAGCGGTCTTGCGGCTGTACCAGACGGCGACGTCCGCCATGTCTTGATCGGACAGGTTAGCGGCGAAAGCCGCCATGATGTCGCTGGCACGGCTGCCGTCTTTGTAGTCGCGGAGCTGTTTGTACAGATACGTGGCGGACTGGCCGTGGAGGGAGGGATAAGGGGTTTGCGCGTTTTCCGGGCTGGCGGCATGGCAGCCGTCGCAGCTTTGCGCGATCTCATGGCCCTTAGCGGCATCGCCATTCTGCACGAACCGCAGGTTTTCAGGCGTCCAGGCCACCCGCGTCGACGGTTCCGCCCGGATGTCGCCGCCCAAGGCCAGCAGCAGCATGGCTGTGAGCCCGTGGATTGTTCTCATCTCAATACCCCCAGCCGGTCGATCCGAAGGTTTTGACCAGGAAGAACTGGGCGATCGGATAGCCGAAGTTCGCCAGCATCAGCGCCAGGATAATCAGGTTCCACACCGTGAAGCCGTTCAGCAGGGCGGGCACGCGGGTCACCGGATGAAAGTACTCGGCGTATTCGATTTCGAAGGACTGTTCGGTTACGCTCTGCCGCTGCGACTTGGCGAGGATGTGCAGGAATAGCAACGCCGATGCCGTGAGCACCCCGCCACCTACGATCATGGCCAGTTCATACGGCTCCCAGGCCAAGGTGAGCAGGCTGTTGTAGGTAACGCTGGAAATACGGCGTGGCTGGCCGAGCAGGCCGAGGATATGCCAGGGCGTGGTCAGGATCACCATGCCGATGAACCAGCTCCACAGCTGGATGAGCGGGAGCTTGTCCGAACAGAGCGCCTTGCCGTTCAATTGTGGCCAGATGTAGTAGGCGATCGCCATGTACATGATGACCGTCGTGCCGGCGAAGATCAGATGGAAATGGCCTGGCACCCAAGCGGTGTTGTGCACCATGGCGTTCATGGCGTAGCTGGCGTTGACGATGCCGCCGAAACCGCCCAGGACCAGCATCGCCGCCGCCAAGATCCCCGCCAGCACCATGGGATTGCGCCAGGGTAGCGCCCCAATCCAGCCGAACAGACCGCTGCCGCCACGTTGCCGTCCCGCCATCTCCATCGAAGCCGTGACGGTGAAAGCGGTCATCAGGGTGGGCAGAGCGACCAGGAAGGTGCCCACACCGTGGGACAGCTTGAAGCCCGCTCCTTGCTCTGGATCCATATAGAGGTGGTGGAAGCCGATCGGCAGGCTGAATACCAGCAGCATGACAAAGGCCGCGCGCCCGAGCTCATGGCTGAACAACCGCCCGCCGGCGGCCTTCGGTACGAAGCTGTAGAGGGCGAGGTAGGCGGGGATGAGCCAAAAATAGACGATCGGGTGCAGGGTCCAGGCGAACAGCGTGCGGGCCATACCGACATCGACGGTGGCAGCCAGACCGAGCGCCCACGGAATGAGCTGGAACAGCATTTCCGCCGCCACTCCGGCGCTGGTCCACAGCCACAGGATGGCGTTGGCGGTCGTCGCAAACATCGGCAGCGGAACGGGTTCGCCCGGATGGGCCTTCTTCCACTGGCCGTGCATCACGATCATCACCACGCACCACAGCCAGGAAGCCACGACCAGCAGCGTGGCGCCGATATAGAACAGGGCGTTCGCCTGCACCGGCGGATAAAAGGTGTAGAGCACCGAGGCGCGGCCGATGAGGAGCGGCAGCGCCGCGAGCCCGGTTCCGGCCAGGGCGAGCCAGAAGCCGGCCCAACAGAACGCCGGGTTCCACAGGGGCGTCTTCAGCGAAGACACCGCCGTGACATAGCCGAAGCCCATGATGAAGAAGATGGTCAGCACGAACGCCATGAGCACGCCATGGGTGCTGACCGAGGCAAAATAGACGGCGGGGGACTGCATCGCCGTAATCACGCCGCTGCGCTCCAGAACCTGATACAGTCCGAGCACGGAAGCCAGCCCGAAGGCGCCAAAAGCGACCCACAAATGACTCAAGGCGAGTTTTCTTACTCCGCTATCAATCACGCTGCGACCTCCCAATTTACTCTGCCGCGTTCCAGCGTTCCCTGGCCACCACCGTCAGCTTGCTCCACATGTGGTCGTGCCCCATGCCGCAATACTCGTTGCACAGCATCGGATACTCGCCCGGCTTGGGAAAGCTCGTGGTGACGGTCGAGATGTAACCCGGAACAATCATGGTGCTCATGTTGGTCATAGGCACGTGCACTCCGTGCAGCACGTCGGCGCTGGCGATGCGGAAGGTGACCGGCGTGCCTTCCGGAACGCGGATGTCGCGAGGATAAAAGCCGTAGCGGGCGGCCACCAGAGTGACCCGGACGCTGCCGTCAGCCTGGGCCCTGGCGCCCAGTTTGTCCTCAGCGAACTCCTCCCCCAGATGCAGGGAGGCCGAATCGACGGTTTCGATATGGCCGGGCGGATGAATGTTGCGCACGGCGGCTGTATAGAAGATCACACCGAGAAAAAGGGCGATCGCCGCAAGGACCACGTAGATCCATTTTTTTTCCAAAGGATCGATGTGCACCCCTCACCTCACTGAACGGCGCCGCGCGGCAGGAATACGCCAAAATAGAGAAACAGCCAGGCGGCCACCATGCCAAAGACGATCAGGCACAACAGTGTCCAAGTACCGACCGGTGAAAAATCGGCCGTATCGCGCGTCTCCTCGTTATCGGGTAGGGACATAGCTTGCCTCTCTCGAGCATTGGTTTGTGGGAACGCCGCGAGTGTGCAATAGGCCCGACGGAAAATCAAGCCAGCGGCCCGGCCTGGGTATCTTCACTGCGTGCACCGGTGGGGGTTTGCAATTGACGGCCTTTCCTCATCCATACGATAATCCGACAGCGTGAATTACAGGATGACATGCCGACAGTTCAGCTTATGACGAGCAACCCGCGGGCCAGCGCCAAGTGCATGGCAGGCGTTACCGCGTATGCCAGATCCGCCGCGGCGGTACGTCCTCTCGGAACGAGCTAACGCCGTGTGCGGACGCTTTGCGCTGACGCTTAGCTGCCTAGAGCTGCTGGATTATTTTGAGCTCGATCAACCGTTCGAGCTTGAGCCGCACTGGAACATCACGCCGGGGCGCCGCATCGCGACCGTGCGTCTGGACGCCGACGGCCGGCGCGCGGGCCATGCTTTGAAGTGGGGATTGGTGCCTTTTTGGGCCAAGGATGAGAAAGTCGGCTACAAAATGACGAATGCCCGGAGCGAGACCGCCGCCTCCAAGCCCGCCTTTCGCGAAGCGTTCAGGCGTCGGCGCTGCCTGATTCCGGCCAGCGGCTTTTATGAATGGGACCCCGCCTCAAGACCCAAGCAGCCCTATTATATCAGCCTCAAATCCGGGGAACCCATGGCCTTCGCCGGCCTTTGGGAAAGCTGGAAGCAGCCGGAGACCGGCGAAGTGCTGGAGACCTGCTGCATATTGACGACCGCCGCCAATGCGCTTGTCCTCGATCAGGTCCGTCATGACCGCATGCCTGTGCTGCTGCCGAAGCGCGACTGGAGCACTTGGCTATCCCCGGACACCAGCGAGCCGGCCGCGCTTGAGCCGCTGATGAAGCCGTTTGCGGCCGATCTTATGCAAATCTGGAGCGTATCCACCCGAGTCAATAAGCCCGCCGTCGATGAGCCTTCATTGATTGAGCCACACGCCGGTTCAGGTCAGCCGCCGGGAACGGCGGGAAGCCCTCGCAACACCTTGCCGAAGCGAATCCCGGAGAGTGGCGATTCATGAGTTTACGGCACGCTCCACCGTCTTCCGCGCAACGAGACGGGCATAACGAAGGGGCCGCTTCGTTGCGCAGGCACGGGTTCTTTTCCCGAGAACGAACTCTCGCGCCGGCGGGGTATAACCGGTGGCTGGTGCCGCCGGCCGCCCTGGCCGTTCATCTGTGCATCGGGCAGGTTTACGCTTTCAGCGTCTTCAACATTCCGTTGACGCGAGTCATCGGCGTGACGGCGCCGGCGCCCGAAGACTGGAAACTGACCGCGCTCGGCTGGGTTTTCAGCCTGGCGATCGTCTTTCTCGGGCTGTCGGCGGCGTTTGCCGGAAAGTGGCTGGAAAAAGTCGGGCCGCGTGTGACCATGTTCCTGTCGGCGCTGTGCTTTGGCGGCGGCTTCTGGATCTCGGCCCTGGGTGTCTGGCTGCACCAGATCGCTTTGCTGTATCTGGGCTACGGCGTACTGGGCGGCATCGGACTCGGCCTGGGTTACGTCTCGCCGGTCTCCACGCTGATCAAATGGTTTCCGGACCGTCGCGGACTCGCCACCGGCATGGCCATCATGGGCTTTGGCGGCGGCGCAATGATCGGCGCGCCGCTGGCCGTCGCCTTGATGGATCGGTTTGCGTCGCCGACTGCGGTCGGCATCACCGAGACCTTTGTCGCCATGGGGGGCATCTACTTCCTGGCGATGACCCTGGGCGCGCTATCGATTCGCTTGCCTGCACCGGGCTGGCAGCCGCGGAGCGAGCCAACCCGGGTCGTCGAGGCGGCGAAAAACCGAAGGCTCATCACGGATGACCACGTGCATATCGACCAGGCGCTCAAGACGCCGCAGTTTTACCTGCTCTGGCTCGTCTTGTTCTTCAACGTGACGGCAGGCATCGGCGTCTTGGGACAGGCCTCTGCCATGATTCAGGAGGTGTTCAAAAACGCCATCACCCCGGAAGCCGCCGCCGGTTTCGTGGGACTTTTGAGCCTGTTCAACATGGGCGGTCGCTTCCTCTGGTCGTCGGCGTCGGATTACCTCGGACGGAAGAACACCTTTTTCACTTTCTTCATGCTCGGTTGCCTGCTCTACGCGCTGGTACCGTACGCGGGCGCCCGGCAAAACGTCATCGCCTTCGTGCTCTGCTACGCCGTGATCATCAGCATGTACGGGGGCGGATTCGCCAGCATCCCGGCTTATCTCGCCGACATCTTCGGCATTCGCTATGTCGGCGGCATTCACGGACGCCTGCTGACCGCCTGGTCGATGGCGGGGATCGCCGGTCCGGCACTGGTGAATTACATCCGCGAATATCAGCTGGCGCACGGCGTGGCCAAGACCGCTGCCTACAACACGACGATGTACATCATGGCCGGTCTCATGCTGGCGGGATTTTTCTGCAACCTGATGATCAGGGCCGTCGAGGAGAAACACTACATGAAACACGACGAGGTCGAGGATGAACTGGACGGAGTCTGATCCGAATCGATGACAGCGAGAAGCTTCATGCATCGCGATGGCAAGCCACATCGCCTCAAGAACCTC
Source organism: Methylococcaceae bacterium (assembly GCA_902812445.1). Taxonomy (GTDB): domain Bacteria; phylum Pseudomonadota; class Gammaproteobacteria; order Methylococcales; family Methylococcaceae; genus CADDZF01. Next base: position 7,576 of record CADDZF010000086.1, read on the forward strand.
ATCGCCCTGGTGATCGCCTGGGGGCTGACGCTCATTCCGCTGCTGTGGGGCGTGCTGTCGACGGCCAAAAAGGCCGCGATGCTGTTTCGCTGAGTCTCCGGCCGTACAGGCCTATCGCCGCCACTGTTCAGCGGACGCTGCAGATCGTCCCGCCTTGATCGAAGCGCAAATCGCGCCGTCGCCAACGTTAATCCAGCGGATCGAAGAAGCTTTTATCGACGCCGCATTCAGGGCAAACCCAATCGTCCGGAATGTCCTCGAAGCGGGTGCCTTCGGCGATACCGCCGTCGGCATCGCCCGCCGCTTCGTCATAAATGTAGCCGCAGGCCGAGCAGATGTATTTTTTGTACTGATGAGGCATAAGTTCTCCCAAGGCGGATTAGGGGCAAGACAGCGAGGCGATACCATATAACAGCAAGGCCGCGCATAAAAGGGCGGTTTGTCCCAAGTGAATGGCCAGCAGGGTCGCCAATACGGCGGCGATCACCGAAGCGCAGCCATTGATCCCCCACGCCCAGGGGATCTGCTCGGCGGTTTCCGAAAGACGCGACAAGCCCAGCGGGAAAGGCATGCCCATGCAAAAGGCGACCGGCGCGATCAGCGCCAGCGACACGGCGATCTTGAGGCCTTTGGCGAAGCCTAGCGTGGCCGCGAACAGCGGCGGCAGCAGCGCGAGATACAGCAGCGATAGCACAATGATGCCGCCTGCGGCCAGCCGAAGTCCTCTGGGAGCGCCCGTTTGCGTGAGCGATGAAGCCGCATGGCTGCCGAGTCCTGCAAAAAGCAGAAAACCGGTCAGCACCACGGCGACGGCGTGAAGGGGGTGCGCCAGGTAAAGAATGAACTTCTGGATGTAAGCCATCTCGATGAACATAAAGGCGAGGCCCACGCTGAAAAAATAGACCGCGACGCGCCAGCGCTTGACGGGTGCCGGATCGGCCTTACGCCCGCCCCTAAGACCTGCCAGCGGCAGCAGGATCAGCAGCAGGCTGATGACTATCGCCTGCCCGAGCGTCGCGACCAGGACCGGATAGCCCATGTCCAGCAACGACAGACCGCCCGCGCCGCGCAGGGCGAACACTTCGGGCAGCAGCGGCCATTTAAAGAACTGGAAAAAATACGGCCGATCGTCGGTGGCGGGCGCGATATTGAACTTGTAGCGGGCGATGAAATCCTGCGCCCGTGGCCCCAGCAAGGCGGTCGCCGCGGCGAAGAAATACGGCTCCCTGAGCACGCTGTAGCGGTTGCTTTCTTCGGCGGTGACGCCGGGCGCATAAGCGATGTCGAACGAGCGGCTGGCACAGAAGACTCTCAGCGCGCCGATGTCGTCGTCTGACAGATCGCCATTCTTGATTAGCAGCGTGCCGCTCTGCCAGCTCCGTATCCAGGCCAGACGGTTTTGTGGCGTCTCTACTCCCAAGCCCTTCAATGCGGCAATGGCGGTAGCGAATACTTTCAGCCCGTCGCGGGGCGGCAGCCTGACCCAGCGACTGATCGACAGATAGCCACCCGGTTTCAGATCGCGCAGATAGGTTTGCAGTGCTTCCACGGTATAGAGATAACTTTCGTTCAGCGCGTACAGGCCGGCCGCCGAGGTGTTGAAAGCATCCAGCAGGCTCAGCTGAATGAGATCGTAGCGATGCGCGGTTCCGGCCGCGAAACTGCGCGCTTCCTCGATGTGCAGGCGGACGCTGGGGTGCGCGTAGAGATGCCCGGCGAAATCGGCGAAATCCTTCTGTACCAATTCGGCGACCTGCGGATTGAGCTCGACCGCATCGATCGTCCTGGCACGCTGGAACAGCGCCTGCAGCACTTCGCTGCCGCCACCCGCGCCGAGCACCAGGACGTCCGCTGCGGGCGGCAGCAGATGATAGGCCAGCGCGGCCGGCACATAGTCGAGATAGCCAAGCGAGGCCGCATCGCCGTCGAAGCGATTGATCACGCTCATGCCGTCGCCATCGGTGAAGATGGCGAGTTGCTCCGGCGGCGCCAGCGGACTGTCGAGACTCAGACCCGGCACATGGCGGAAGGGAACCTTGGGGCTTTCGACGACGCTGATCAACCCGAGCGGACTCGAGCGCTCGACCAGGCGAGCAGCACCGACGACCTGTAGAGCCTGGCTCAAGCCTTTGTATTCGACGGGTTGCAATGCCGCTCCGCTGGTCTGGACGAGCAGCCCGAGCAGCGGCGCCATCAGTAGAAAGAAACCGGCGAGCCAGGCCGGCCGGCCGCCCAATCCCCACCACGCCAGTGCCGGCGCAGTCAGCGTCAATGCGGCGAGAATCACTAGGGCGGGCAGCGGGAAGGCCGCATACAGAAGCAGAATAATGCCGATGGCGCCGGCGCCGCTGCCGATCAGATCGAGAGCATAAACGCGGTGGATCTGCGCCCGGTAGTGTTGCAGCGCGAGGCCCATGCAGTTGGCGGCAAAGAAAAAAGGAATCAGCAGGATCAGGTAGATGGCGACCAGGCGGCCCCATTCGCCGCTGTCCCAGAGAATTTGCAAGGCGTTGAAAGGCACCCGCTGGGCGATTAGAAAGCAAACCACCGTGCTCAGGCTGAACAGCGCGGCGTTGCCGGCATAGGCGAGCGCAAAACGGTTTGCGAGACGATGCTGGGCCAGCGCCAGAAAGGCCCCGCTGACGCCGTAGCCGAGCAGCGCCAGACTGATGATCATGTAAGCAAAGTGATGCCATTGAACGATGGAAAAGAGCCGCATCAGGAGGATTTCATAGGCCAGCGCGCCGGCCGCGATGATGGCGACGGAAGCGAGGAAAGCCGTGGCAGGTCTGTCTACGCGTTGCATTTCATCGTGGCGCCGCTTGCGGCTGGCCAATCAGCACCGCATGCAGCGTTCGCGGGGTCATTTCGGACGTTCCATTATATCGTTCTCGAACAGCGTCTTAAGTTCCTCGGCCGCCTGCCTGGTGGTTTGAATCAAGGCCGTTTCGTCCTGATAGATGGCGTACTGGCGCTCGAGCAGGGCTTCATCGTGCCGGCGGAAAGCGGTCGCGGTGCGCTCGGCCTCGACAGCGGACACGCCCAACCCGCGAAGTACGTCTTGGCCCATCGCGAGGCTCGAGAGATAGGTTTCCCGCTGCAGCGCCCGCACATTCAGCTCCATCAGCTTGTAGCAATGAAAGCGGTTGCGGGCGCGGGCATAGATCGGAAGGTGCGGAAAATGCCGCCGCACGAGCTCCGCGATGGCGAGCGAGCTGGCGACATCGTCGACCGCCAGGACAAACAGCTTGGCGTTGCCGACCCTGGCCGCGTGCAGTAGCTTTAGGCGCGAGGCATCGCCGTAATAAATCTTGCTGCCGAACTTGCGCACGAAGTCGACCTGCGTCGGATTGATTTCCAGCGCCGTAAAAGGGATGCCGCGCATCCTCAGGAGCCTTGAGACGATCTGCCCGACGCGTCCGTAGCCCGCGATGACCACGGGATTGACGGGCTCGTCGATGCGGTCGTACTCGGGTTCGACATGGCGCTCCGCCCAGCGTTTCAACAGCTTGTCGTTGAGGATCAGCAGCAGCGGCGACAGCATCATCGACAAGGTGACAACCGCCCCCAGGATTTCAGTACTGGGCGCATCGAAAATCCTATAGCTCCTGGCCAGGCCGAACAGCACAAAGGCGAATTCCCCGCCGGGCGCCAGCACGGCACCCAGATTGCGCGCGCTGTCCGGAGCGCTGCCAGCGAAGCGGCTGACGGCGTACACCACGATGAACTTGATCAGAATGAACGTCAGGCCGAGACCGACCAGCGCCCGAGGCATTGAGCCCACCAGCCCGAGGTTGACCGACATGCCGACCGCCATAAAGAAAAGACCCAGCAGTAGTCCCTTGAAGGGCTCCAGATCGGCTTCGATCTCGTGCCTGAATTCGGAATCGGCCAGCAGGACGCCCGCGAGAAAAGCGCCCAATGGCATCGAAAGGCCGAGCCATTTCATCAACAGGGCGGCGCCAACGACCACGAGCAGGGCGGCTGCGTTGAAGATATCTTGATTGCCGAAGACGGCTACGGCGCGGAAGGCCAGCCGCAAAAATTGGCGGCCGAGAATGAGCATCAGCGCGACGACGATCAACGCCCGCGCCGCCCCGTACCAGCTTCCGTCATGCGCTACGCTGCCCGGATCGGCCGCGAGCAACGGCAGTACGGCCAGCAGCGGGATGACGGCGAGGTCCTGAAACAGAAGGATCGCGAACGCTTCGCGGCCGTAGCGGGTGGTGAGTTCGCCTCTTTCCGCCAGCGTCTGCAGGATGAAGGCGGTCGATGACATGGCGACGCCCAATCCGAGCGTGATGCCCGCCTGCCATGTCTGACCCGCCATCCGGGCGAGAAAGGCGATCACTGCGCCGGTAAGCAACACCTGCGCGGAGCCGAGGCCAAAGACCGGACGTCGCAGCACCCACAGTCGCGAGGGCTGTAATTCCAGACCGATGATGAAAAGCAGCAGCACCACGCCGAACTCGGAGAGGTGCAGAATACTGTCGACGTCGGTGATTAGCCGCAAACCCCACGGACCGATCGACATCCCGGCGACGAGGTAGCCTAGCACGGCGCCGAGCCCCAGCCTTTTCAAGAGCGGCACGATAAGCACCGCGGCGGCGAGCAGAATCGCGATTTGTTCCAGCATGGCGGAGATTTGGGGAGTCCGGATGAAGCCCCAGTTTACCAGCCAGGCGCTCGTCGATCCGGGTTGCTTTTCAACACAATAGCCTGGAAACTGCCGATGCCACTCCAAGTCGAAGAGCGATGATGCGAGATCACTACCGGCATCGGCCATGAGATCGGCCACCCCGGAGAGCGACATGCCCGAGAGTTCCGGTCTACCGCGTTCAGCGGCTATCGAGCTGGTGCGGCGGCACGGCGGAGCCGTGGCGCATGCCGCACTGGATCCTTCGTGCAATAC
>CADDZF010000087.1 GCA_902812445.1 Methylococcaceae bacterium
CGTCAGCGCCCTCGTTCAGGTGTTGCAACTCTATCTGCCTTCGCGCGATCCTGCGCTGAGCGACGTCTTCTGGAATGCCTTCGGCATTGTACTGGGCGTATCAGCGACTACCCTCTTCCAGTTCTGGCCGGGCAGCACCGCGCTACGCTGGCGAGGCTGGGTTTCACCTGAAGGCATGCTGGTCGGCAGTTGGCTTGCCGCGAAACTGGTTCCTTTCGTGCCGAGCCTCGACGTCGGCATCGTCAGGCATAATGTCAAGCTGGCGCTTGAATCGGGCGTTTCCTGGACGCACGTGCTCGCCCATTTAACTGGCTGGCTCACGGTAGGCTATTTCATCCGATCGATCGAGGGCACGTACAACGCGCTGCGGATCTTCTCTCTTCTCATGGCCGCAACGCTGCTGCTCAAGCTACTCCTGGTAGGCAATCCTGCCACTCTGTCCGGCCTAGCCGGTGCCTGCCTCGCTTTTGTCATCTGGCTCTTCGCGTTCAGACCGGCCGATGGGAGGAGATTATATCTGCTCGCCCTTCTGCTGCTGGTTACGATCTTGATCAACGGGCTTTTCCCGTTCAAATGGCAGCCGATCCCGTTGCCATTTCACTGGATTCCCTTTTATGGCTTCCTGAACGGATCCATGGTTTTTAACGTTCTCGTTTTGGGCGAAAAACTATTTTTTTATGGCAGCTTGACCTGGATCGTGCACAAGGCCGGTGCCACGCTCGTACTGGCCGCGAGCGGAACCGCCTTACTGACTGCAGGCATCGAGCTAGTGCAATTATTCACACAGGAGCATACCGCTGAAATCACCGATCCGCTGCTCGTGCTGCTTACCGCCTGGGCGCTGCGGCCGCTGGCAGAAAAGCAGGTCCGCGAGCCATTCACACCCGCTGCACGAACGAGCGGACTGGATATTGCCAACGGTATCGACAACGCGCTCGCGCGGGAGAAAAGCAAGCGGCTTTCTCGTGCTGGGAAAGCCCATTTTTTGCTCCGATTCTTAAGTAACCGTAGACTCTTTGTACTCGCTTCCATCTCAGGTATCGCTCTATCAGGGGCCACGGTCTGGTTGATTGAGAGGACTCCCGCTGAGAGTTTTCACGATAAGGAAAAAAGTCCCATGCTGCCCGCACCGGACTCGCTGCCGGCCGTCAGCTTCCACACGTTTCACACCCGGCATCCGCGGCTGCCGGCGCCTCAGCCTGCGGACATCGCAAGACTTACGAGCGAGAATCGCGATTATCTGAAACAGGCCCTTTTTCAGGCCGACGGAGGCAAAGGAAAATTTTATCAGGCGACGCTGATGGCTCTCATCGATCCGGGCAGCCAGGATATCGAACTCCTCCACAAGCGATTGCTGGAGATCCCATTCGCCAGCCGCGGTAGCGATGAAGTGAAACACCTGGCATTGGCCTACGACTGGCTCTATGCCCAATGGACCCCGGCGCAGCGCGCTGCTCTGCTGAACAAGCTGTTGGACGGCTGCGAGTACGCAATCAACTACATCCGGCAACAGCGGCTCTCGCCTTATAACGTCTACTTCTATAACGCTCCGTTCCAGGCACTGACCGCTTGCGCCATCAGCGCGTACGGCGAAAGCCCGCGCGCGGCACCGGTGATGAATTTCACCTATGACCTATGGAACAACCATGTGCTGCCGGTTTGGCGGCAGATCATGGGCCACAACGGCGGTTGGCATGAAGGGGGGGAATACGTGGGCATCGGCATTGGACAGGCGGTTTATCAAGTGCCTGCCCTGTGGCGGAAAGCGACTGGCGAGGATTGGTTCAAAAGCGAACCCGGCATTCGTGGCTTTCTCGATTTTCTGGTTTATCGCACGCGACCGGATGGCACCCATATGCGTTGGGGCGATGTGGGATTCGCCGATCGTCAAGTGCCGGACCGCATCCCCCTCGCCATCGAGTACGCGCACAAGGCAGCTTACAGTCTGAACGGATGCCCAAGAAATGCCGAGCCGTCCGCCTGGCCGTGGGGCCCGCTAACCGGGCCTACGCTGTGCGACCCGCAAGCGCTCAAGTCGCTGCCGCTGGAAAAGTACTTCGACGGAATCGGTATGGTCATAGCCCGCAGTAGCTGGGAACCCGATGCCACGTATCTGACGTTCAAGGCCGGGGACAACTACTGGTCGCACAGCCATCTCGATCAGGGCGCGTTCACGCTCTACAAGGGCGGCGAACTGGCGTTGGACAGCGGCTTCTACGGACCTCAGTATGGATCCGAGCACCACATGAACTACACCTATCAGAGCATTGCCCACAATCTCATCACGGTTACCGATCCGGACGACACGGTTCCTGCGCCGACCCAACAACAACCCCGACCGATTGCCAACGATGGCGGCCAGCGGCGCATCGGATCGGGCTGGGGAATCGAACCCGCGCCGCTGGATTTGAACGACTGGCTAACCAAACGGGAGATTTATCATACGGCGAGGATGGTCAAGCATTACGCCGCTGACGACCTGGTCGTCGCCGTCGCCGATCTAACACCCGCCTATACCAATCGATATTCAGGAGAAGGTACCTTTTCGCACCGCACGCGGCGAGTCAAAAAATACTGGCGCACGTTTGTCTACGATCGGATGAATGATATTGCCATCGTCTTTGATAAAGTCAGCGCGACCAATGCCGATTTTCGCAAGCGTTCGCTCGTTCACACGCTGGAGAAACCGCAAAAGATGCCATACGGCGTGGCGGCCGAAGTGTTTCCGACCACCCGGCCGGGGCACGCTGGCGGTAACCTGGAAGTCTACGTACTCTATCCGCTAGACCCTTTGATCAGCACCGTCGGCGGTAAAGGCGCGAGCTTTTTCGTCAACGATAAAAATTATGACGAGGACGGAAAAATCTGGGCATCCATGAAAGACCGAAAGGACCTCGAACCCGGCAATTGGCGCGTGGAAATCATGCCGTCCAGCGCTGCGGTAGACGATGTTTTCCTGATGGTATTGAAACCGCTCCCGCGCGGGAAGAGCAATGTCCTAACGATCCGTCGGTTGGAAGGCGAAAACTCGGCCGGCTGCGAAATCGACGGCATTGCAAGAACGCTCAAGCTGTCGTTTCCGCTCACAGGGGAGGGCGTTCGCATCGAGATAGCCGATGAACAACGCATCAAAACGCTCGATCTCACTACACACGATCATTTTTGACCCCGTACCACCTATCCAAGGCCCGCGATCCCCGACCCTGAGGCGTGAACCCCTGTTTCCGCTTAGCGGGATCGTAGGCGGCGCGGTTCTGAAATCCAACTGGCGATCCTTGGCAGCGGATGCCGATCGACTAAGCGCGATGCCGGTATATGGCCACTGGCTGGCGCCTGGCTCCCCAGCTGCCTGGCCGTTCCTCAAACACGCCCGCGCACGGGGCGCCACAGCGATTGCAGGTGCCCTGCGCGGTCAAGTTCCATTCGAAGAGCCGATGCCAGTTGCGTCCAATTAGAACTTGGTGGCATCGATGACAGTAGGTGCTGCCGCCGGTCTGATCGTGCACGTTGCCGGTGTAGGCGTAGCGAACACCGTTCTTTATCGCGATGGCTCGGGCTTTCATCAACGTGGCCGCCGGCGTATGCGCCTTATCTCTCATCTTCCAATCCGGATGAAAGGCGGTAAAGTGCAACGGCACATCAGGCCCCAGATGCTCGACCACCCACTGGGTCAATGCTTCCAGCTCCTGATCCGAGTCGTTTTCGCCAGGGATCAATAGTGTCGTGATCTCGAGCCAAACATTGGTTTCGTGCTTGATGTATTGCAAGGTTTCCAGTACCGGTTGTAGGTGTCCGCCGGTAATTTTGTGATAAAACGCTTCGGTGAAGGCTTTCAGGTCGATATTGGCGGCATCCATATAGCAATAGAACTCGGCGCGTGGCTCAGCACAGGCATAACCGGCCGAGACGGCGACGGATTTAATGCCGTACTCCCGGCAAGCCTGCGCGACATCGATGGCATACTCGTGGAAGACGACCGGGTCGTTATAGGTATAGGCAACGCTCCGGCAGTCGAATTCCCGCGCGGCTAAGGCGATCATCTCCGGCGATGCTTGATCCATCAGTGAATCCATCTCGCGGGATTTGCTGATGTCCCAGTTCTGACAGAATTTACAGGCCAGATTGCAGCCCGCTGTACCGAAGGACAACACCGGCGTACCCGGCAAAAAATGATTGAGCGGCTTTTTTTCAATTGGGTCGATGCAGAAACCGCTGGAGCGGCCATAGGATAAAAGGACAATCGCACCATTCACGTTGCCGCGCACGAAACACAGCCCCCGCTGCCCTTCGCGCAGCTTGCAATAGCGTGGACACAGGGTGCATTCGACGCGGTCGTCTGCGAGCTTGCGCCAATAGCGAGTAGGAATTCCCGCAGCATCAATTTGTGCATTCATGATGGAACCTTTCAGGCGATAAGGCCTGTTGCAAACAGGCGTGACAACAGGCATTCTGTAATCTAAACAAAGCACTCATTCCCAACTGCTGGTGTCGCCAGCGGGAGGTTGCAATGCAAACCATACGTCAGCCCGCCGTCGCCGGGACGTTCTATCCCGCCGATAGTCGTCGGCTGCATGCTCTCATCCAATCGTACTTACAACAGGCGGACCCGTCCGGACCGTTGCCCAAAGCGATCATTGCGCCGCACGCGGGCTACATCTACTCGGGCCCAATAGCGGCCAGCGTTTATGCGCGCTTGCTGCAAGGGCGGTCCCTGATCAGGCAGGTCGTCCTTATGGGTCCCTCCCACCGCGTGGGTTTCAATGGCATCGCAACAACCAGCGCGGATGCGTTCAATACGCCACTCGGTAATATTCCAATAGACCGAAAAGCGCTCGAAAAAATCCTTGATCTATCCTTCGTTCACGTCTTGGACCAAGCGCACAGCAGGGAGCATAGCTTGGAAGTGCACCTGCCGTTCCTGCAGGAGGTATTTGCCGATTTTTCGCTGGTGCCACTGGTGGCGGGCGATGCGACGCCATCCGAGGTGGGCGAGGTTCTGGAGCGGCTGTGGGGCGACCAGGCGACTCTCATCGTGGTCAGTTCGGACTTGAGTCACTATCACGATTACGACACGGCAAGGCAAATAGACGCCGCCACCTCGCATGCTATCGAAGCGTTAAAACTTGAGGATATCGACTACGAGTCCGCCTGCGGACGGATACCGATCAACGGCCTTCTCTACGCCGCCCGCAAACACCGTTTGCACGCGAAAACCGTCGATCTACGCAATTCGGGCGATACGGCGGGGCCGCAAGACCGCGTGGTCGGTTACGGGGCGTATGTCTTTGCCTGAATTTGGTAGCGCGTTGGCGCCTGAACACCGGGTTTTTCTACTGCGGTTGGCCGAGCGCTCAATCCGCTACGGGCTCGTCCATGGCAGGCCCATGTCACTTCTGCCTCATGAGCTGCCTGAGCAATTGACCAGCCGACGCGCCACGTTCGTCACCCTGGAAATGGGTGGCAATCTGCGGGGCTGTATTGGCACCTTGGAAGCCGTGGTTTCGGTGGCCGAAGGCATTGCCCGCAACGCTTTCGCCGCCGCATTTACCGACCCGCGGTTTCCACCCGTCACAGCGGCCGAAGTCGATGCGCTCGATATACACCTCTCGATCTTGAGTCCTGCAGAGGAAATTGCGTTTACCTCTGAGGACGAGCTGCTCGCGAATCTGCGGCCTTTTGTGGACGGCGTGATCCTGCAAGAAGGCCGCCGGCGGGGAACCTTCCTGCCTTCAGTATGGGAAGCCTTGCCTGAGCCCAGAGTATTTCTCCAGCACCTAAAACGAAAAGCGGGAATGCCTAAAGATCACTGGTCAGATACGCTAAAAGTCTACCGTTACCGAGCCGAGATCATTCGTTAGCCCCTTCCCCGCTGCAGACGGCTTCATCCTGTCAAACGCCCATTGAAGCGGTAAAGTTTACCGGCAACGTCCGCAAGTTTTACTGACCGCAAGCCCGACTGTTGTTCCCGGCCCGCCGGATAAGCCGTTTCTGGCTTAGGCACGGCGTTTGCGTCGGCTCATGAGGTGGTTCCGCAAAAACATTGTTTATCGAATGCCGTGTAGTTTGCGAGAGCGGTTTTTTACTTTGCCCGGAACCCGAGCCGATATTACAACTAGGTGAGCCGAGGAAGAAGTTATGATCGAAAAAAGTAGATCCGAAGTTAATGAGGAAAACCCGGGTAATCGGGGCAGCGCCGAAGGCGGTCAGGGATCGTCCGACACCCATGCGAAGAACCGTGCTGTGTCGGGGACCGAGGGCGCTCGAGCCTCCAGGGCGAAACGCGCCGGCGGTGAAGGCCGCGCGGAGCATGCAAAAAGCGCGCGCCGTCGGCGGGACAACAATGTCAGCAAGGGGCAGGCTCGTAAGGGCCCGAGCAAACGCGGTTTTGCCGCCATGGACGAGGGAAAGCAACGCGCCATTGCCAGCGCGGGGGGCAGGGCAGCCCATGAAAAAGGCGTAGCCCACGAGTTCACCCCTCAAGAGGCTAGAGAAGCGGGCCGCAAGGGAGGCCAAGCCAGCCACGGCCGCTCTCGCGAACGGTCTTCGCATGGCTGATGAGGGGCGCACGGCTGTCGCGGCAGCGTGGCTTTCCTGGCACCTGCCGTGAGAACCGATAAAGATCTGCTTCCCTCTTCGGGCCGCGGGTTGAAGCGTGGAACGAGCGCCATTCAGCCGCCCATGCGGCTACAACGATCTGCCATGGATACGAATTTGCAGCGCCAGTTCGTCGAGCTTTTGCTGCGTCAGCCAATCCCAGGTGAAGCGCCAACGCCAGTTATTTTCGGTGGTCCCCGGCGTATTCATGCGATGGCCCTTGCCAAGCCCGAGAATATCCTGCATAGGAATAATGGCTAGACGGGCGACTGATCTGAAGGCGGCTTGAATTAGAGCCTCTGGCATCCCTAGCTGCGGATTGCCCAAACAGGCGCGGACATAGGCTTGTTGTGCTACGGGCAAGGATTCAAACCAGGCGAGGCTCGTATCGTTATCGTGGGTGCCGGTATAGACGACACTGTTTTCGGTATGATTCTGCGGCAAGTAAGGGTTGTCGGGGTTACCATCAAAGGCGAATTGCAGCACCAGCATGCCGGGAATGTCGAACTTGTGGCGCAGGGCCTCGACTTCCCGAGTAAGGGTTCCTAAGTTCTCTGCGACGAGTGGTAACGCGCCAAACGTCTTAAACAGCGTATCCAGCAGTTCTTCGCCGGGCGCTTTTACCCAGCGGCCGTTTATTGCGGTCTCCGATCCCGCCGGTATTTCCCAGTAGGTTTCAAACCCGCGGAAATGGTCGATGCGGATCCAATCGTAAAGCTCGAGCTGCGTGTTCAGGCGCTCGATCCACCAGCTGAATCCATCCGCCTTCAGGCGTTCCCAGTTGTAATGCGGATTTCCCCAGCGCTGCCCTGTGGCAGAGAAATAATCGGGCGGGACCCCAGCCACCACCCGGCAGCGCCCGCGCTCGTCGATGTCGAAATATTTGCGGCGGCTCCATACATCGGCGCTGTCAGAGGCGACAAAGATCGGCATATCGCCAAACAATACGATACCGCGCTGGCGAGCGTAATCCCTCAGCTCCCGCCATTGTTCAAAAAATACAAACTGCTCGAACTGTATCTGGGCAATCTGGCTACCCAGGCGCAAGCGAGCGAGCATCAAAGCCGAACGCTGGCGGTCCCTAAGCGCGGGTGGCCATTGCTGCCAGGGCTTGAGCCGGTACTTCTGACGCAGTGCCGTGAACAGCGCGTAATCATCCAGCCACCAGGCGTGGCTTTTGACGAATTTCGCATAGGTGTGATGATACGGACTATAAAGGTCTTTCTTGAACGCGCTAAAGGCCTGCTGCAAGCCGGCCTGCTTCTCGCTGAGGGCAGTTTTATGGGTCGGTTTTTTCGACAGCCATCCCCTCGCGGCCAGCCAGTCGAGGCTGATCAGGGCAGGTTCTCCCGCGTGCGCTGACAAACACTGGTAAGGCGAGCCGTCTACGTGGGTCGGATTGACCGGCAAGGTTTGCCAGACCGATATGCCGCAGGCGGACAAGGTATCGATAAAGCGGTAAGCTTCAAGACCCAGATCGCCATTGTCCCCGCTTCCCGGCAACGAACTAATGTGCAGCAGAACGCCCGCACGCCGCCGATCTAACACGCTGTGCGCTTCCGCCAAGACTGCCTCGATCTGTCCAACGGCTGGATTATTGCCAAGATGGGTGCCGACGCAAAGCGCTCCGCCTGCGCTGGAAGCGTTCATCCCGGGTAATTCGGTGGGACCCTTCCTTAGCCATACATGAATTGAAGATCAGACCAGGCCAAAAGAAATCCATTCTGAAAGGCGGTGCCCGTCATAGCCCTATTCCCGAGGAGATTCCCGGCTAGCAACAGAGCGTAAAGGTTGCGAGAGACTGCTTTTCCCTCTGCCGGGCGGCCGCTTCGGATCTCATGCACCTTTCGATCATTCTGTTAGCGGGTATAGTGCAGTGTTTGCCCGAGCATATCCGGCGTCACCAGGGTGACGCCGCCCGGAGTGATATAAAAGCGGTGCTTGTCCTCTTCCGCATCATCCCCGATGACGGTCTTGGCCGGTATATTACAGCCTTTATCGATCACGGCGCGCTTTATCCTACAGTGACGTCCGACGTTGACCTCCGGCAGGATGACCGAATCTTGGACGTGCGAGTAGGAGTTGACCCGCACGTTGGAAAACAGCAACGAATGGCGCACTTCGGCGCCCGAAATGACGCAACCGCCAGACACCATCGAGTCCACCGCCATCCCGCGACGGTCGTCATCGTCGAAGATGAACTTGGCGGGCGGCGTTTGCATCTGGTAAGTCCAGATCGGCCACGTTTGGTCGTATAAATTCAATTCAGGATCCACGCCGATCAGCTCCATATTCGCCGTCCAGTAAGCATCCACCGTTCCGACATCACGCCAATAGTTCTGGACGCCGCTCTGTTGTTTGCCGAACGGATAAGCATGCACGCGGTATTTCTGAATGACGACCGGGATAATATCCTTGCCGAAGTCGTGGCTGGAGCCCGGCGTATCGGCATCCTTGATCAGTTGCTCGAAAAGAAAGGCGGTGTTGAATACATAAATGCCCATGGAAGCCAGCGCCAGTCCGGGCTGATCAGGAATCGCCGGTGGATGGGCTGGTTTTTCCATGAAGTTCAAAATACGCTTTTCTTCATCGATCTGCATGACCCCGAACGCGCTGGCATCGGCCAGCGGTACTTCGATGCAGCCGATAGTCAGATCGGCTTTGGTCTCGACATGATACGCCAGCATCAAGCCGTAATCCATTTTATAGACATGATCGCCGGCCAGTACCAGAATGAACTCGGGATCGCGATTGCGAAAGATGTCGAGATTCTGATAAACGGCATCCGCGGTGCCTTCGTACCACGTTTCGTGCATGCGCTGCTGGGCAGGCAACAGATCGACATATTCGCCGAGCTGAGCGTGCAGAAAGCCCCAGCCCTGTTGAATGTGGCGGATCAACGAGTCCGCCTTATACTGCGTCAAAACGCCGATCTGGCGGATGCCCGAGTTGAGACAATTGGATAACGGGAAATCGATGATGCGGAATTTGCCGCCAAACGGTACGGCTGGCTTGGCTCGCCAGTCGGTTAACTTCTGCAGGCGCGAGCCGCGTCCGCCCGCCAGGATCAAGGCTAGCGTATGTCGGGTTAAGCGACTTACGAAGCGAGAGGCATGGACAGACATCGGCTCGGGCATGACAGCGTCTCCTGCGAGTTAAACCATATATTGTTGGTGCAATTTGCTAACATAGTCCCTAAAATTCCAGCCCCTAAGAAACGCAGCCATTCTACTCCCAGAGGTTAGGCAAAGTGAACCCGACCGGCATACAAACAACGACCCTACCCGAAACGACGATACCCAACGTCGACCAGCCTTCACTCCCTCCCGAACTTCAGAGAATCGTTCAGGCGCGTCACCATGATCCTTTTGCCGTACTGGGTAGACATCGCGACCAGCGCGGCGAGATCATCCGCGTCATGATGCCGGCCGCCGAATCGGTGCGCATCGGCGAAGAAGGACTGGCGATGGTCCGGTTGCCGAACACGGATGTGTTCGAGTACGTCGTCGGTAAGGAAACCCTGCCGCAGCACTATTGCTTACACTGGATCGATAAATCGGGCAATGCGCGGCAGACCATCGATCCCTATACGTTTGCCCCGCAGCTGGCGGATTTCGACATTTACCTCTTTAACGAAGGCAAACACTGGCATGTCTACCGCGTGCTGGGCGCACATCCGCACACCGTGGATGGCGTCGAAGGCATCCTGTTGGCGACTTGGGCGCCTAATGCCGAACGGGTGAGCGTCGTCGGCGACTTCAACGAGTGGGACGGGCGCAGCCACCCCATGCGGATACGCGGCGGCAGTGGTGTCTGGGAGCTTTTCATTCCGGCGCTGGCGCCCGGCACGCTGTATAAATTTGAGATTCGCAACCGACAGCACGGCACTATTCATCTAAAGGCCGATCCGTACGGGCAGCAATATGAACTCAGGCCGAATACCGCATCCGTTGTTCGTCCCAGATGCGCCTACGTTTGGCACGACGATGCGTGGCTCGAAGCTCGCCAGAAGCGCGAGTGGCTACACCAGCCGATGGCGGTTTATGAAGTCCATCTCGCCTCCTGGCGGCATAACAGCAAAGGCGAATTTCTCAACTACCGCGAGCTCGCCAAGCAGCTCGTCGATTACGTGAAACAACTAGGCTTTACCCACATCGAGTTGCTACCGATCACCGAACATCCCTTCGACGGTTCATGGGGTTATCAGAGCACCGGCTATTTCGCGCCCACGGCGCGTTACGGCGCGCCGGACGACTTCCGCTACTTCGTCGACCACTGCCATCAGAACGGCATCGGCATCATTCTCGACTGGGTGCCGGCCCATTTTCCCAAGGACCGCCATGCGCTCGCTCATTTTGACGGGACGCCGCTCTACGAGCACGAAGACCCCCGGCTTGGCGAACACCGCGACTGGGGTACGTTGATCTATAACTTCGGCCGCAACGAGGTGAAAAACTTTCTGCTGGCCAGCGCCATGTTCTGGCTGGAAGAGTTTCATCTCGACGGCTTACGCGTCGATGCGGTCGCGTCCATGCTCTATCTCGATTACTCCCGCGCCTCCGGTGACTGGATCCCGAACAAGTACGGTGGCAACGAAAACCTCGAAGCCATCGCTTTCTTGCGCGAACTCAACACCGTCACGCATCAGCAGCATCCCGGCACGCTGATCATGGCGGAAGAGTCGACTGCCTGGCCCCAGGTCACACGCCCGACCTGGACCGGAGGCCTCGGCTTCTCGATGAAATGGAACATGGGCTGGATGCACGATACGCTGGTCTATATGAGTAAGGATCCCATTTATCGACACTATCATCACGATCAGCTATCGTTCGGCCTGCTGTACGCATTTACCGAAAACTTCGTGCTTCCCTTCTCTCATGACGAAGTCGTGCACGGCAAGCAGTCGTTACTGCACAAAATGCCGGGCGATGAGTGGCGGCGCTTTGCCAATCTGAGGCTGCTGTTTACTTATATGTATACCTATCCGGGCAAAAAGCTGTTGTTCATGGGGTGCGAATTTGGCCAGGGCAACGAGTGGAATTCGGCCTCGACGCTCGACTGGTACGTACTGGATTATCCCTTTCACCAGGGGGTGCAAGCCTTGGTGAGCGATTTGAACCGGCTCCACTGCGAAACTCCGGCGCTTTATTATCATGATTTCGAGCAAAAAGGCTTCGAATGGATAGATTGCCACGATGCGCCGCAATCCGTGTTGAGCTATCTGCGCAAGCACGACGACGACATCATCATCGGCGTCTTCAATTTTACGCCGATACCGCGCTACGACTATCGCATTGGGACGCCGAAAGCCGGCGATTATATCGAAATCATCAATTCGGATTCCGAATTTTACGGTGGCAGCAACGTCGGTAACGGTCGCGTCAGCACCGAACCCACTCCCTGGATGGGCCGTCCGTATTCGCTCAATCTCACCTTGCCGCCCCTCGCGGGGATCATCTTGAAGCAGCAGCCACCACCTGCCGGAAGCGTGTCGGAACCGGAACCGATCGCCAGCGAGACGCTGGTACCGCCGTTTGACGTCGTGGATGAATAAAATCCTCTTTCTGACCAGCGAGGTTTATCCTTTTATCAAAACCGGCGGCCTGGCGGATGTCTCCGCCAGTCTACCGGCTGCGCTCCATGCGCTCGGTCAAGACGTCAGAATCTTACTGCCGGCTTACGAGGATGCGTTGGCGGCCGCAGGAGAGCTCAAGGAAGTCGCCAAGATACCGCAGCGGGACGGCGAGGTGACCGTGCTGGAAACCGTTCTGCCGAACGCGCCCGTCACCGTCTGGATGGTGTCCCACAAGGGCTATTTCAACCGCGCCGGCAATCCTTATCTGCTACCGGA
>CADDZF010000088.1 GCA_902812445.1 Methylococcaceae bacterium
CCGGCGTCGGGGTCAAACCACCAACCGTACAACTTGCCCGTGGTCTCCCACCCCCCAAGGATGGCAGAATAACTCCAGGCTTTCCTGCTCGGGGGCGAGCGGGAAGCCGAGCATGACTGGGTTAGGCAAATCCTTCCCGGCGATGACCACGACCGAGCTCAAGTTCATCCTGAAAGCACCGGATGCTGCGGCGCTCGCGCTGCGCTGCATTTTGGCCGATGAAGCGGATATAACTCACCCGGAGCTTATGCGCGCTGCGCCAGCGAGCGAAAGCCAGAATAATCGCCTTAAGCAAATACAGTTGTCGCCGAGATCCGGTAGACCAAACGAGAGCTTGGAGCGCCTATGCGATTTACGATAATTCGCCGGCGTAAAGGGACGCAGGCGCGGTGAACGCATCCTCTCGCCAGACCTGGGAAATGATGAGGCGCTGCGGCGTTCGGGTTCTGATCGGGCTGTTGTTACTGGCATGCCTGTCCTCTCCTCCCGCGTCCGCCGTGCCGAGCCTGGATCAGATCAAATCGAACTGGCGCCCATCGGATGGCTATCTCACCGACCGCCACGGTGAAGTCATCCAGGCGGTACGCCTCGATTACAGGACGCGTCGCCTCCCCTGGACACCGCTCGATGAATTTTCACCCGCTCTGCGCAGGGCCATCATCGCTGCGGAGGACCGGCGCTTTCGTGAACACCGCGGCGTCGACCTGCAGGCACTCGCCTTGGCGGCATTCGATCATCTCAGAGGGCGTTCCAATCGCGGTGCCAGCACGATTTCCATGCAGGTTGCGGCGATGCTGGATGATTACCTGACCGCGGCACAGGGCAGGCGCACGCTCGGACAGAAGTTTCAGCAACTGCAAGCGGCGTTTGCGCTGGAAAAGCACTGGCAGAAGGATGAGATTCTGGAAGCCTATCTCAACCGGGTCGGGTTCCGCGGCGAAATTCAGGGCGTGCCGGCGGCGGCGCAGGCCTGGTTCGACAAGCGCCCGTCTGGCCTGGACGAAGCCGAATCGGCTCTTCTGGCCGCGCTGCTGCCATCGCCCAATGCGGAGACGACGCGTATCGCCGCCCGCGCTTGTGCCATCGCCGCGGCCGCCGGTTTTAGCCTCGACTGTCTTCAACTGCGCCAGAAGGCAGCCGACATTTTCACTCAGCCGCCGCGAACGGCACCCAGCACGGCGCTCGCCCCTCAGCTCGCCAATCGGCTCGTGAAAACGCCGGGCGCTTTCATCAGAACCACCCTGGACGCCGCGGTGCAGCGTCTCGCGCTAAACGCCTTGCGCCAGCAATTGCAAGGCTTGAAGGGCCGCAACGTGCGGGACGGTGCGGTTCTGGTCGTGGATAATGCCAGCGGCGATGTGCTGGCTTATGTCGGTTCGGCAGGCCCGGCGTCGAGAGCATCCCAGGTCGATGGCGTGCGGGCACGCCGTCAGGCCGGTTCGACGCTGAAACCGTTCCTCTACGGCTTGGCCCTGGAGAAGCGTTATTTGACCGCCGCCTCCGCCCTGGATGATGCGCCGATCAATCTTGAAACGTCGACTGGCCTTTATATTCCGCAAAACTACGACCGCGACTTCAAGGGTCTGGTCAGCGTGCGCACGGCCCTGGCGAGCTCGCTCAACGTGCCCGCCGTGCGCACGCTGGTCATGATCGGCGTGGAGCCTTTTCGCGACCGCTTGCGCGAACTGGGTTATCTGGGCATTACCCAAGATGGGGAATATTACGGTTATTCGCTGGCCCTCGGCTCGGCGGAAGTCAGCCTGCTGGAGCAGGTCAGTGCCTATCGCGCGCTGGCCAACCGCGGCGTATTCAGCCCACTGCGCGTACTGCCGGAGGCAGCGCAAGAAGCGGGACGCCAGGTGATGAGCCCGGAAGCCGCGTTCATCGTTGCGGACATTTTGAGCGACCGGGGCGGACGGGCGCTCAGCTTCGGCCTGGACAATCCCTTAACGACGCGATTCTGGAGCGCCGTCAAGACCGGCACTAGCAAGGACATGCGGGACAACTGGTGCATAGGCTATAGCGAAAAATACACGGTCGGCGTGTGGGTGGGAAACTTCGAGGGCGATGCCATGCACGATGTCTCCGGCGTAACCGGTGCGGCGCCAGCCTGGCTGGAGATCATGAATGCCCTGCACGAAGCGGCGCCAAGCGCGCCTCCGGCACCGCCGCCCGGCCTCGTGGCGCTAAAGGTTCGCTTCCGTCCGAGCTTCGAGAGCGAGCGGCGCGAATGGTTCATCTCCGGTACCGAGACAGCCTTGGTGCAACTGGCCGAGGCCACACAAAAGCCGCCGCGTATCGAGTCGCCGCCGGACGGTGGGGTGCTCGCCATCGATCCCGACATTCCAGAGCGCAATCAGGCGGTCGTGTTCGAAGCTCGCCCGGCGTGGCCGAATGCGCGCTTCGTGCTGGACGGCGTGTCCGTCGCTCCGGCATCCGTTGCCTACCAGTGGCGGCCGGTGCCCGGCGCCCATCGCCTGGTTTTGCTCGGGCCAGAGGGAGAGCGCTTCGACCAGATCGATTTTCAGGTGCGCGGGCCTGGAAACTAAGGCCCGCGATTTGCCGCAGCCGCCAAGAGCCCGGCTTGCCAGGCCGCGATAGGATACGGTAAAAACTTCCAACCGCGGATCACGCGAACAAGCGCCCTGATCCGCAATGGAAATCGATAGAGGCTGGAGAAATACAGTTGGAAGTGCACACGTTTTTTCTATTTCTCACGGCGATGCTGCTGACCGCGCGTCTCTTCGCCGAGATGGCGGTGCGGCTGGGAGCGCCTTCGGTGATCGGAGAACTGCTCGCCGGCGTGGTGCTCGGCCCCAGTCTGATCGGCTGGATCAGTCCGAGCGATGTCATCAAGCTGCTGGCCGAGATCGGCATCATCCTGCTACTGTTCGAGGTGGGGCTGGAGACCGATGTGCGGCAGTTGGCACACGCGGGCGTTAAAGCGCTCGTCGTTGCGGTGTCCGGGGTCGTGCTGCCGTTTGCCATGGGATTCAGTCTGGCACGTTTCGGCTTCCGACTCGACATGCTGCCCTCCCTGTTCATCGGCGGCACGCTGACGGCCACCAGCATCGGCATCACGGTGCGCGTGCTGGCCGACCTCAAACGCCAGGCGAGTCATGAAGCCCAGATCGTCCTGGGCGCCGCGGTATTGGACGACATTGCCGGCGTCGTCTTGCTCTCGTTACTGCATGAGTTCGCCGTCGGCGGCGGCGTCAGTCTGATAAACGCAGGCAAGGTCTTGACCTTTATTCTGGTTTTTTTCGTCCTGGCGCCGCCCATGGCAAAGCTCTTGGCCGTGATCATCCAGCGCTTCGACAGGACCAGCGAGATTCCGGGCTTGATCCCGACCACCATCGTTTCTTTGGTCTTGTTGTTTGCTTGGCTCGCACACCAGGCAGGCGCGCCGGAACTGCTCGGTGGATTTGCCGCCGGCATGGCCCTGTCCAGACGTTTTTTCCTGCCGTTTGGCCTGGCGCTTCATGGCGATGCCGAAAACCGTTTCGCCCACCGCGTGGACGAGCAAATGCGGCCGATCATCCATCTCTTTACACCGATCTTCTTTGTCATGGTCGGGCTCGCGCTCAATCTCCGCGAAGTGGAGTGGCGCTCGCCCTTCATCTGGAGCTTTTCGCTCTCGCTGGTGCTGGTCGCGGTCATCGGTAAGCTGATCGGCGCCCTGATGATACGGGAATCCTGGCATACGCGCTGGGCT
Source organism: Methylococcaceae bacterium (assembly GCA_902812445.1). Classification (GTDB taxonomy): domain Bacteria; phylum Pseudomonadota; class Gammaproteobacteria; order Methylococcales; family Methylococcaceae; genus CADDZF01. The sequence continues at coordinate 3,716 of CADDZF010000088.1, forward strand.
ATCGGGCTGGCGATGATCCCGCGCGGGGAAGTCGGCCTCATCTTCGCCGAGCTAGGCCGGATCAGCGGGATATTCGATCAGGAGCTGTATGCCGGCATGATCATCGTCATCGCCATGACCACGCTTTTCCCGCCGTTCATCATGAAGTGGCTTTATGGCCGCTACGGGGACGAGATGCTGAAACAGCAGACGGAATGATTCCCTTGTTTGCAACCGGCAGCTCGCGGAGACCGCGAAGCCGATTCGCATCCGGGCGCACAAGGCCGCTCGATCTTCAGGGCCAGAACGGCGCCGAAGAGATCGAGCACTAAAGCCACTGGTCTCCTTTATTCTCCTTACTTGCAGAAAACCCGCTAACGGTTCGGCTCGCGTCGTCGTTCTCCCCGTCGGTCAAGCGGCGCCGCTCTTCGGACTGACCGGAGCATTTCCTGCCCCGCTGCCTGGCGCGTCCAGCGCCGCCAATACCTGGGTCGTGTCAAACCGGACGAGTGATCCGTAGAAACCGCCGCCCAGCGCATTTTGATCCACGTTGATCCAGCCATTTCCGTGCGGGACGTTATAGACGGTTTGTCGACGACAAATAATATCCCTCGCGCTTTTTGGAGGGCGCTCCGGCATTTGCGGATCATGGTCGATCGCTTCCTCGCAAGGGACGGTTCGTGGGGCGTCTTCCTGTTCGTCCAGCCCTGTACGCCATCGACAGCGATGAGCGGGCGGCCGTCGACGAGTTGGAAGATGCAGGGTCGATCCATCTCCAGCTCCCACCCCTTGTCGAGCATGAATTGAATGATGTCGCCCTCGATGACGCGCGGTTGCGTGCCGATCAGCATGCGGGAGACATAGCTGTCGATATCGTCGAAATTGGCCTTCACGAAATCGGCTTCGCCGCCCTGAATGTCGATGTGCAGAAGATCGATCCGCTGGCCGCGCGAAAGGTCGGACAGCGGATAGGCGTCAAGTATCTGATAGCCGCCTTTTCGCTCAGCTTTCCGCATCTGCTCGGGCGTAGCTGCGAAGATCGGTTCCGAGCCCCAGACCACTGCGGGATTGTCAACCAACGGAAATAGAGCCTTTGCTCGTTTCGGCGCCGCGACCCCATGGACGATTCTGAACTGATCGGACGAAAAACCGTTGGCTTCAAGGCTTTCAAGGGCGAAACCGACATGGCCCTTGTCGCCTTCGATGCCCGTGAGTTCAAGCGCAAGGCCGCGCCGACGCGCCGCCGCTCCGGTATTGTTCAGCCAGCAGCCCCATCCGCAGCCCAACTCCACAATGCAGAACCTGTTTTGAGCCATGTCCACGGCGCGTAGCGCATAGGCCCATTCGGCGATGTCGGCGTGCCAGTTGGCGGGGATCGGTATCGGCTCGACGACGCCTTCCTTGCCGTCCAATATGCCAGGGAAATATCGGGTGGCGATCTTGACGCCAAGAAAATTGGTCAAATAGTCCGGGTCCGGTTTGAGATCTGGAACCGCGTGGCGTTGGATCGTTCCGATGGCGTCGAACGATGCATTATAATGATAAAAAGGGCTTTCCGGCATTGGCTATTTCGCTCCCTCAAAATTCAATTTTGTGGCCTGGCGCCGCTGCCAGAACGACCCAAGGGGAGCAGCATTATCCCCGCATTGACTATTTTTGCCAAGCTTGCCGGCGCCAGTGGAAAGGCGCACTGCCATCGTGATCGTAATCCCCGTCATTTCCTTCATTGGACGCTCGAGCGCATTCATGACTGCGTCCTACATTATTGGCTCGACGCGTTCTCTAGGCGGAAGGGGGCCGATGCCGAGCTCAGCTTTCCCGGCTGTGTCGTCTTGAAACGGTTACATCCCCTTGCTGGCGTGGCGATTCGCCGCTATCGTATTGCTCTATTCGCGGCTGCGGCGGATGCGTTGGCTCCGAGCCAAGATTCGATCGCCCAGGGTTGCCCGGGCGATGATGAATCAGGCCTCGATAAGCTGATAGAATACGATTGTCGACCGAGCAGCCGTGGTGGCTGGCATTATTTACTATGTCCGGAAAACTATTCGTGGTGGCTGGCATTATTTACTATGTCCGGAAAACTATTCATTGAAACCTTCGGCTGTCAGATGAACGAGTACGATTCCGCCAAAATGCGGGATGTCCTCGAGGCAGCGCACGGGCTGGAGCCCACCGACAAACCCGAGCTGGCCGACGTACTGTTGCTCAATACCTGCTCGATCCGGGAAAAGGCCCAGGAAAAAGTGTTTTCGCAGCTCGGGCGCTGGCGGCCTTTGAAGGAAAAGCGCCCCGACGTCCTGATCGGTGTCGGCGGCTGCCTCGCTAGTCAGGAAGGCGAAGCGCTGCAGCGTAGGGCGCCTTACGTCGATGTCGTATTCGGTCCGCAAACCCTGCACCGCTTGCCCGGTCTGCTGGATGAAGCCCGTCGAAAACGAACGCCCGTCATCGACATTTCCTTTCCCGAGAACGAAAAATTCGACGCGCTGCCCGAGCCCCGGGCGGAAGGGCCGAAAGCCTATGTCTCGGTCATGGAGGGCTGCAGTAAATATTGCACGTTTTGCGTGGTGCCCTATACCCGGGGGGAGGAGATCAGCCGGCCGCTGGCAGACGTGGTGGCGGAGATCGTCACGCTCGCTGGGCAGGGTGTCCGCGAGGTCAATCTGTTGGGACAGAATGTCAACGCGTATCGCGGCGACACAGGTGACGGCGGGATAGCCGATTTTGCACTGCTTTTGCGCTACATCGCCGCCATCGACGGCATCGGACGCATCCGTTACACGACTTCGCATCCGCTGGAATTTTCTGATAGCCTCATTGAAACCTACGCGGAAATTCCCCAATTGGTGAATCATGTGCACCTTCCGGTACAGAGCGGCAGCAATCGGATACTGAGCCTGATGAAGCGCGGCCATACGTGCGAGGACTATGTCGAGAAGATTCGGCGCCTCAGGGAAATCCGGCCGGACATCAGCCTGTCGTCTGATTTCATTGTCGGTTTTCCGGGGGAAACAGATGAGGATTTCGAACAAACCATGCACCTGATCGAAACCTTAGGCTTTGATCAATCCTATAGCTTCATCTACAGTGCCCGTCCCGGCACGCCGGCGGCCAGCCTGGAGGATCCGATTCCGCTGAACATCAAGAAAAAACGCCTGGCCCGCCTGCAGGCTGGCATCAACGAAATGGCGGGCGTCATTGCGCGAGGAATGGTCAACACGGTGCAGACGGTATTGGTCGAGGGCGTTTCGCGGAAGGACTACGCGCAGATCAGCGGACGCACGGAAAACAACCGGGTGGTGAACTTTGCAGGGCACCCGAAGCAGGTCGGCTGTTTCGCTGATGTGCTGATCACCGAAGCCTTGCCCAACTCCTTGCGTGGGCGTTTGTTGGAATCGCCGACGGGATCGCTGTTGAACGAAGACCCCATGAAGGTTTCATCTGTCTAGTTTGTCCACTCAAGCCGATTCACTACAAATCACCCTGGAACCCGTCGACAACCATCGGCTGGCCAGTCTTTGCGGGCAATTCGACGAGCACCTACGCCAGATCGAGCGGCGTCTCGGTGTCGAAATCGCCAACCGCGGTAACCAGTTTCACATCATTGGCTCCAGCAAACCGGCACGGGCCGCCTGCAAGGTGATTCAAAGCCTGTTTGATGCCACTTTGCGCGAAACACTCACGCCGGAGCAGGTTCATTTGTCGTTACAGGACTCCAATATCGATCTCATGCTTGAAAGTCAGGTCGTCGATGAAGATAGCTTTCTGATCCGAACCAAGCGCGGACCGATCAAGGCGCGCGGGATCAATCAGCAGCGCTATCTCAGCAGTATTCAGCTTCATGACATCAATTTCGGCATCGGCCCGGCGGGCACCGGCAAGACCTATCTGGCGGTCGCCTGTGCGGTCGCGGCCTTGGAGAAGGCGCAGGTCAGGCGTCTCATCCTTGCGCGCCCGGCGGTCGAAGCGGGCGAAAAGCTGGGCTTCCTGCCGGGTGATCTGGCGCAAAAGGTCGATCCTTATCTCCGCCCGCTGTACGATGCGCTTTACGAAATGCTCGGCCTCGAACGCGTCGCCAAGCTCATCGAGCGCAATGTCATCGAAGTCGCGCCGCTAGCATTCATGCGCGGGCGCACGCTGAACGATTCCTTCATCATCCTCGATGAGGCGCAGAACACCACCATCGAACAGCTGAAAATGTTCCTGACGCGAGTGGGTTTTGGCTCGACCGCCGTGATCACCGGCGACATCACGCAGATCGATCTGCCGAGAAACAAGCAATCGGGTTTACGCCACGTCATCGAGGTGCTGCGGGACGTCGAGGGGATCAGCTTTACCTTCTTCAGTTCGCAAGACGTGGTGCGCCATCCGCTGGTGCAGAAAATTGTCGCTGCCTACGAAGCGCACGAGCGCCTGCAGCAGCCAGCCGGGCATGAGTGATATCGTCATCCAGAACGTGAGCGGCTCGCCGAGGGTACCCGAGGATGCGCAATTGCGACGCTGGGTGCATGCCGTGCTGGGGCGGCAAGACGCCGAGGTAAGTATCCGCGTCGTGGACACTGAAGAAAGCGCGGCGCTGAACGCCCATTACCGGCGAGCGCAGGGCGCGACTAATGTCTTGAGTTTTCCTTTCGAAGTGCCGGACGGTGTGGCGACCCCTTTACTGGGCGATCTGGTCGTCTGTGCGCCGGTGGTCGAACGCGAAGCGCTTGAGCAAGGCAAGGGCCTGGAAGCGCACTGGGCACACATGGTGGTGCACGGCGTTCTGCATTTATTGGGCTTTGATCATCTCGAAGAGGACGCTGCTATCCGTATGGAAGCCAAAGAAATCGCAATCCTTGAATCGCTGGGGTTTAGCAACCCCTACGAGGAGCCTTGTCATGGCGAATGACGAACCATCGGGGAACGGCTCCGAACATAAAGGCTGGATCGAGCGGCTGAGTCATTTTCTTACCGGCGAGCCGCAGGATCAGGAAGATCTTATCGAATTGCTGCGGGATGCGGAAAAACGCCATTTGATCGATCCGGAAGCCTTGGCCATGATCGAAGGCGTCCTGCAGGTATCCGAACTCCGTGTGCGGGACATCATGATCCCCCGCTCGCAGATGGTCGTCGTGCCGCAGGATGCAGAGCTTGAGACGATCTTTCCTCTGGTCACCGAATCGGCCCACTCACGCTATCCGGTGATCGGTGAAGACCGCACCGAAGTGGTCGGCGTCCTGCTGGTGAAGGATCTGCTGGCCTCTAGCCAGAAAGGCGAGCGCTTGCTGGTGAAGGATATACTGCGCCCCGCCCAGTTCGTGCCCGAGAGCAAGCGCCTCAATGTCTTGTTGAAGGAATTCCGCAGCACGCGCAGTCACATGGCCATCGTGGTGGACGAATATGGTGCAGCGGCGGGCCTGGTGACGATCGAGGACGTGCTGGAGCAGATCGTCGGCGAAATCGAGGACGAGCACGATTTCGACAACGAGGAATACATCTTTCGAAGAAGCGAGCGGGAATATACCGTGAAGGCGCTGACGCCGATCGAAGAGTTCAACGACTATTTCTCCGCGGATCTGAGTCACGAGGAGTTCGACACCATCGGCGGTCTGATCATTCATCAACTGGGCCACGTGCCGAACCGGGGCGAGCGCGCGGATATCGACCGTTTCCGCTTCGAAGTTTTGCGCGCCGACAACCGCCGCGTACATTTGTTGAAGCTCTTGCTCCTTCTGCCCGATAACAGCCCGGATACCGAAACGAGCACAGACTAAGCCACGGTGTTCGACGATTTCTTGGCGCTCCTGGGCGGCCTGCTATTGCCGCTCGCCTTCTCGCCATTTGACCATTCTGGCCTCGCCATCCTGTCGTTGACCCTGCTGTTCCGCTCCTGGTTCAATGCAAGTCCCGGGCGGGCTGCCCTGCGCGGCTATGGGTTTGGCTTGGGGCAGTTCGGCCTGGGCGTATCATGGGTCTATGTCAGCATGCACGATTACGGGGGCGCCGGCGTAGTCGCCTCGCTTGCGCTGACGGCCTTGTTGGTGCTGTTTCTGGCGCTTTACCCGGCGCTGGCCGGTTTTCTGGTGGCGCGCTGGTTTGGCCGTCGCCCCGTTTTCATCAAGCTGCTGGCCGTGTTTCCGGCGGTCTGGGTACTCATCGAGTGGTTCCGCGGCTGGTTCCTCACCGGCTTTCCGTGGCTGCAGGTAGGCTATACCCAACTCGACGCACCGTTGCGGGGTCTCGCGCCGATGACTGGTGTCTATGGCTTGAGCTGGGTCGTCGCCGCGCTCGCCGGTCTGCTCTTGGCATTGTTCCATGCTGCAAAACGGCCGCGGCGGTGGGTGCTGGTCGCTCTCCCGGTGCTTGTCGCGGCCGCGGTGGGGTTGAACGCCGTCGCATGGACGCAGCCCGCCGGCGCGCCGTTCAAGGCGACGCTGCTGCAGGGCAACATCCCGCAGGACACCAAGTGGCAGCCGGAGTCTCAGCAAGAGACCCTGTCACTCTACGCCGACATGACCCGAGCGCACTGGGACTCCAAGCTCATCATATGGCCGGAAACCGCGGCGCCGGTGTTCTATCACCAGATTCAGCACACGCTTTTTTCAACGCTCGAGGCCGAGGCGAAAGCCCATCGCAGCGACCTCTTGATCGGTATCTTTATCGCCGACCCGGCGGCGGAGCGCTACTACAACGCGATCGTCAGCCTCGGTCAGCAATCCGGCCAGTATCTCAAGCGCCACTTGGTGCCGTTTGGCGAATATCTGCCCTTGCGCCCCTTGTTCGGTTTTGTGCTCGATGTGCTGGCGATACCGCTGGCCGATGTCAGCGCGGGCGATAGCGATCAACGCTTGCTCGAAGCCGCGGGTTATCCCTTGGTGGCTTCCATCTGCTATGAGGACGTGCTGGGCGAGGAATCGCGGACCGGTTTGCCGGAGGCGGCTTATCTCGTTAACGTCAGCAATGACGCCTGGTTCGGTGATTCGATCGCGGCGCATCAACATTTCCAGATGGCGCGCATGCGGGCGCTGGAAAGCGGGCGCTATTTGCTGCGGGCGACTAATACCGGCATTACGGCGTTTGTCTCACCGACGGGGAAAATCATCAGCCAGGCGCCGCAATTCCAGCGCGCTGCGCTGACGGCGGAGGTCACACCAATGAGCGGCAGCACGCCTTATATCCGGTTCGGCGATGCGCCGGTCATCCTCGTTCTAGCCGCGATGCTGGTGATCGGGGTGAACCGGAGAAAGGGCAGCGTTCCTTAAGCGGGCTGCTTGTCCTGCAATTCCTGATGCAGCGCCTTGTATTCCTCGGTGAGCTTGTGATCGGGCGCGAAGTGGATCAGCGGCTTGGATTCGCTGTGCGATTCACGCACCTTGATGGAGGGCGAGATCTTGGTCTGCAGCACCGGCTGGCCTTCTGCGATCAATTCATCGACCAGCCGCTGCGGCAAGTTCGCGCGGCTCTGGTACTGATTGACGATGATGCCTTCGATGTCCAGCCCCGGGTTGTGATCCAACTTGATTTCAGTGATCGCTTCCAGAAGCTTGTAGAGCGCTTCACGCGAAAAGGCATCGCAGTCGAAGGGAATCAGACAGTGCCTGGCGGCGATCAGGGCCGCGCGGCTGTAAAAATTGAGCACCGGCGGAGTATCCATGTATATCCGATCGAACTGACTGAGCTCATCGATCGCTTCGCGCAATTTGTAAATCTTGTAGCGCGTCTCCAGCCTGCTCTGTAGCGGTTCCAGTTCCGGGTGTGAGGGGATGACGTACAGGTTGGCGAAAGGCGTCTCGTGAATGATGGCGCTCAAGGGATTGCTCGGGTTCTTGCCGAACAGGTTCAGGCTCAAGGTGTCGCGGAAAAAGCGCGCCAGGGTGGCGTCCGCATCGGTCACTTTGTGGCCGAGCAGATAGTGTGTGGAATTTCCCTGAATATCGAGATCAATTACCAGCGTTCGCTTGCCTTCCGCGGCGCTGATGGCGGCGAGATTACACGTAATCGTGGATTTGCCGACGCCGCCTTTCTGATTGAAAATCACTCTACGCATGAGCCGCCCTCTTGAGAATGGCCGGTTTGAGAAAAACGGAAAAACAGGATAAATCCCGAATCAGGTCCTTATACCACATCTGCCGTCTCGATTCCGAATTTGGCTGCGCGGCCGTTACGAAAAGTCAAGGCGAGTCGCCTGCATTGAACGGAACGACCACGAAGGCATACAGGGTGCGCGGCGGTGCCCGGCTCAGTGTGCACTTAACAGGGAGGTCTGGACGTGTTCTTGCTCTATTCACTGCCAAAGCAACGCCGCCTCAGGCCCGTTCAATGCGGCCGATTCCGGGCATTTTTTGGGGCCTGCGCGATGGGTTAAGATTAGGCTGTTTAACGATCTTGTTGAGAAGAGAAACCATGACCGCGCATACTTCTGCATCGCATTCTCACTGTCCGTCCAGGCTAATCGCGATATCGCTGGTACTCGCGGCAAGCCCGGTCGGCGCGGCGACCATCACCGTCGACCCGACCTGCACCCTGGTCGATGCCATCACCGCAGCCAATACGGATACTTCGACCGGCGGGTGTCCGGCCGGCAGAGGGGAGGACACCATTAAACTGACCGGCGATGTCACCCTTACCACTCCCAATAACACCGACCTCCAAGGGGCGAACGGACTGCCGGTGGTGACGAGCGGCCTTAGCATTGATGGCCGTGGGCACGCCATTAAGCGGATCCCTATCCTTGATAGCGATGG
>CADDZF010000089.1 GCA_902812445.1 Methylococcaceae bacterium
GTGCGTTACTTTTATCGCCTGGCTCGTGCAATATTTTGCTGCGGCTCTCGCCTTTTCGATTAGTGTTGCCGGTGGGGTTTCATCGAGCAGCTCAAGCCGTCCTTTATTATCGACCTGGAAAATTTGAGGTGCCTCTGCCATGCAATGGGCGTGTCCCTGGCAAAGGTCCTGATCGACCTCTACGCGAAAACTCCCGACGGCTTCAACGTCCCGGCGCAGTTCAGCGTCTTTGCGGACACGACCCCGCTTTAACTCTTGCCGCCGGCGATAGCGGACTCTACAGGGGGAGCTGGGTTCTACCACCATTTTCCGGTAGTCATCCTGATAGTTTTCCGCAGCATCGACCAGTTCGAAGCCATAACGCCTCAGCAGCACGCAGAAAATGGTCTTGATTTGGAACATCGCGAAGGCGTTCCCCGAGCATTTGTGCCGCCCGCCGCCGAAAGCCTGCCAGCCGAACAGGTTCCTGTCCTCGCAGCGATCGGCCGCATAGCGGTTAGGATCGAAGTGATCAGGTTCTGGAAACAGCTCGGGGATTCGGTGCGTGACCGAAGGCGCGGCGCAGACAAACTTGCCGGCCCGGATGAGGAAATGCTTGACCTTAAAATCCCGCATCGCCTTGCGCATTAGAACGATCAGCGGAGGATGCAGCCGCAGCACTTCCTTGATGACGTTTTCCAGCCTGGGAACTTTTCGCAGCGATTCAAAGCTGATCACCTCATCGCGCCCGAACACGGCATCAATTTCCTCGATGACCGACTGCAGGTGTTCAGGATGGCGCAGCATTTCGATCAACGTCCACGCCGTGGTTCCGGAACTCGTGTGATGGCCTGCGAAGACAGCGGCGATCAGCATGCCCGTGATTTCGTGCGCGGTCAGCTTGCTACCATCCGTATAGCGGGCGTCCATCAGCATCTGGAAGGCGTTGGTTGTGCCGCCCCGCTTGCCCGCGCGCTTTTCCATGATCTGCCTCACCAGTTCCTGCAGGCGTGCGCGCGCTTTGTCCCGGCGCCGGAATACCGGCAAGGGGAGATGCGGAAAGATGTAGGCGATAGGTCGAATTCCTTGCTCGAGCTGATGATAGATGTCGATAAAATCCGCGTTCAGCTCATAGCGAAATTCCGGACCGAGCAAGCAGTGGCTGGACGTATAAATCGTCAATCGTTTGGTGAATTCCAGCAGATCGATCTCACCAGCATCGCTCCACTCCTTTACCTTTAACAGATCTTCGACCTCCGCCACGATGAGGTCCGCATAGGTTCGCATCGGCTTGTCGCGGAGCGCCGGCATCAGCATCTGCAACTGCTGGTTCTTTCTCGCGATCGGCGCGTCGAATACCACATCGTGACCGAATATCGGCGTCATGATTCTGTATGCCGGGCCTTGATCGAGTACTTCATCGGGTGCGCGATAGAAAGCTTCGCTGGCTTCGCGGCCGGTCAGCAGGACCATGCTCTGGTGGAACAGCCTGAATTCGGCGACATCGCCCAGCTCCTGGCGTAGTCGGGTCATGAAGGCGTGAGGATTCTTGCCGAAGGCGAAAATATGCCCCGCGATGGGTAACGCTCCGGCGAGTCTTGGCGGTTCTTTGAGTTTCATTTGACCTCGTGCCGAGCAATTGGCGATGGCCTCACCATGCGCCGGTTGAAAGATGATTAGGATATGGAAAGGATCTCTCTCTATAATCCACCCGTTAACAGGACTATGAAAACATCTTTTGCTGCTCGTTCAAACCTCTTCAACCCCGCTGGGACAGACGACGAACTTCAAGATGCCCGCTTATCCGCGTGAAGAACTGGAAGAAATGGTCGAACGCTGGCTCGCCGCCAATCGACGGGCGGAGACGGAAGGCGACTGGATCAAGCACCTCGGCGGCCTGTATACGGACGATGCCGAATACGGCTGGAACATGGGTCCGAACCGGGAATTTCTCGCCAGAGGCAGGCAGCAGATCGAGAACTGGGCGCTGGGCGTGCACATGGAAGGATTCGAAACGTGGCGCTACCCGTACGAAAAAATCCTCATCGACGAGAAGCTGGGCGAAGTGATCGGTATATGGCATCAGACCGCACCGGTAAAGCGCTCGAACGGCAGTCATTATGAAGCAGCAGGGATCGGCGGGTCCTGGTTTCGCTACGGCGGCGGATACCGCTGGTGCTGGCAGCGCGATTTTTTTGATCTTGGCAATGTCAAGGCGATGTTTATCGAGCTGGCAGCCGATGACAAACTGGAACCCCCGGTAAAGCGAAGACTGAGCAAGCTGGCGAAAGGCCAGGCGCTCCCGGGAGTGAGCGCCATTCATGGCAATCCAGCACTCGCCAAGCGCTTGAAGGGCCTCTTGGCCATGGCCCGCATCGTGCTGTTTGGAACCTAGCGGAAGCGCGCAAAACGATTGGGCAGGCGCCGTCCGGAGTAGACGGGCGAGTGATTTTCCCGCACAATCCCGCTCGCACCTTGGAATCTGCCGTCCGCGTGCCGCGCAAAGCGCTATTCGGCGGGGCTTCGCGCGAGACAAGACTTGCCTCGTTGCCAGGCTCTCGCTTCTTACTATTATTCCGGCCCGAAAATAGCCTCCTGGTATTTCGGGCCATCGCCAAGACCGGTACACGCCCAGCCTTGGCTCACGCGGCTTGGCGCCGCGCTTTCGGCTCCCTGACCCGGATTAACCCGGCCTATTTAGGGGCCGGGTTAATAAATTAAAGTAAAGCGGCGCCAGTTGACCTTGAATCGAGACGGTACTCGGCAAACGGCTGTGGCGCCCGATTCATCTTAAGTCGTTTATTTCGGCGTATCGCCGGTCAAGCGGCGGCTTGATCAACATTCTTGCAACGAGAGCATGCACTCATCAGCCAGCATACAACGATGAAGACGCCTCCGCCGTTCCCGGGCCGTGCGTGGGATTGCAGCCGCCGAGCGCTGCGCCGTGTGCTCGAGCTACAGGGTGCCGGCGGCGAGTGGGAAGGTGAAATGGTCTGGTCGACGATGATTCTCGCGCAGGCCGTCATCGTGCGCACGGCGGTTCGGCGTCCTTACCGCGAGGTGGAAAAACGGCGCATCGTTAAGCATTTCGAATGCCACCAGTTGAGCGATGGCTCTTGGGGCATGCACCTGGAATCGCCCGGTTACGTGTTTTTTACGACGCTGGCCTATGTGGCGCTGCGGTTGCTCGGCCTGCCCGGCGAGGCGCCGATGCTCGCCAAAGCGCGCCGATGGCTACGTGCGCAAACGGGCGGCGTCCAAGCCATTCCGAGCTGGGGCAAGTTCTGGCTGGCCTTGCTCGGACTTTACGAGTATGCCGGCGTGAACGCCATACCGCCCGAAATTTTCCAGCTGCCCGAATGGCTGCCGTTTCACCCGCGCCGTTACTATTGCCACACTCGCTTAGTTTACCTGGGGATGGCCTTTCTCTACGGCAAACGCTTCCGCATAGAATTGCCGGATTCGCTGCGCGACGCTCTGCGTGGGGAGCTCTATGACGAACCCTATGACGCGATCGATTTTTCCGCCTTACGCAACGTCCTCGCGCCAAGCGATGTCTATGTGCCTGTCAGCCTTCCTTTGCGATGCATCTATAACCTCCTGGCCATTCATGAGCGCTGGCACAGTCCCGCGCGGCGCCGGCAAGCGCTTCGTACGTGCTTCGAACATATACTTTACGAGCAGCGCACGAGCAACTACCAAAGCATCTCGCCCGTGACAGGACTTCTGAACTGCCTGGCTCTCTTCGCCGAAGACCCCGAACATGCAGATCTCGCACCGAGCATTAAGGGTATCGAAGCCTGGCGCTGGGAAGATGAGGTGGAAGGCATTCGTTACGCGGGCGCACGTTCCAGTAGCTGGGATACCGCACTCATCGCTCAGGCACTGACCGAGGCGCCGATGAGCCCGGAAGATAGCGTACGCCCACTCCATCGAGCTCAGACGTTTCTCCAAGCCGCTCAGTTGAAGGAGGAACTGCCTGATTACCGTGCCGGCTGGCGGGACACGGCCTTGGGCGGCTGGTGTTTTTCGGATGGCCGGCACCGTTGGCCGGTGAGTGACTGCACTGCAGAAGCCGTCAGCGCGCTGCTGGCTCTACATAAATACCCAGAACCCGGCGGCGTGACGCCCATCGCGCCAGAGCGCCTGTATCAAGCAGTCACCTTCATCTTGTCGCGCCAGAATGGGGACGGCGGTTTCGGCACCTATGAACGGCGACGCGCCGGTAAACTGCTCGAGCTGATCAATCCCGCCGAAATGTTCGGCCAGTGCATGACCGAGAGGTCCTATATCGAGTGCACGGCCTCGGCACTGGCGGCACTCGCCCATTATCGGCAGCATTATCCCGATTTACCCGCAGGCGAAATCGATCGTGCGGTGCGCCGTTCAGTGGCATTTCTGCGTCGGTGTCAGCTTGACGATGGCTCCTATCCGGGCTTCTGGGGCATCAACTATACTTATGCGACCTATCACGCGACGCGGGGATTGCGGACGGCCGGAGTGCCTGCCTCTGATCCCGCCCTGCAGGCCGCCGCTGCTTGGTTCATCAGCAAGCAACGCCGTGATGGAGGCTGGGGTGAGCACTATGCGAGCTGCCTGGAAGGCCGCTACATCGAGCATTCGGAGAGCCAGATGGTGATGACGAGTTGGGCCTTACTTGATCTTCTCGAGCTTTTGCCACCTCGCAGTGCAGCGATCGAGCGCGGATTCGAATGGCTGACCCTTAGGCAGCAGGAAGACGGCGGCTGGCCGCGGCAGGCAGTCAACGGCGTCTTTTTCGGCACCGCCATGTTGGATTATCGGCTCTATCACACCTATTTCCCGGCCTGGGCGCTGTTTCGCTACACGCGCTTGCGCGCTGCCGAGGGCAATTCAGTGTCACCAGTGCGTCACAGTTTCGTGCAATCGACTCTGCCGTATCAGGTTTGCCCCCGTGTCGCCATCTGGGTCGGGGGTTTTGGTAAAGTCGCGCAACGGGTGCAACCGGCTTTGGCCGTTCCACAAATAAATTGAGCAGGAGTCCATGAAGAGCATGGCAGTTGGCCAACAAAAGTTTGATGTTTTAATCGCCGGAGGCGGTGTAGCCGGCGCGGCGGCGGCGGCGGCGCTTTCTCCATTGGGCTTGCGCATCCTGATCGTTGAACCGGGCCCTTCCCACGGCAGGCGGCTCGCCGGAGAGCTTATTCATCCGCCGGGTGTCGATGGGCTGTGCCAGCTCGGCTTGCTGTCCAACCCGCCGATGGCGGGCTCAGTGGTGAACGGCTTTGCGATCTTTCCCGCCGCTCAGGACGATGGTCTAGGCTCTGTCATCCTGCCCTATGGTGAAACGGCGGGAAGCCGCCGTTGCGGGCTTGCCATCGAGCACCGTAGCTTGCAGCGTCACCTGCTGGAAACGGCGCGAAGATTTCCAGGCGTCAGCGCGTGGATAGGCGCGCGGGTCATACGAATGGAAGCGGGGCCAGATGGGCGGTTCACGGCGCTAGTACGAGGCGAGAACGATGAGGCGCGGATTCGGGCCGGATTGATCCTGGGTGCCGACGGACCGATGTCCCAGGTGCGGAAAATGGTCGGAATTTCCCATGAGGCCCGACGTTATTCCGCCATGATGGGCGTCGAGGTCGAGGATACTCACCTGCCGCGCGCCGGCTACGGCAATATTTTCCTAAATCCGGCCGGTGTGGCTTACGCCTATGCGATCGGCAAAGGCCGCGCGCGCGTGATGTTCGAAGTGTTGAAGGGCGCCGATCCGAAGGAATCGGTCGCAAGACACCTCGATTTCTTTCCCGCCGCTTTTAGGCGCGATATCGAAACCGTGCTGTGTAGAAGTAAGCCGTTGGCGGCAGCGAATTACTGCATCATCCCGGGAGTCACCGTAAAGCGCAATGTCGCGCTGGTGGGAGATGCGCGAGGCTGCTGCCATCCGCTTACCGCTTCCGGCATAACCGCCTCGGTCAAGGATGCCATGGTTTTGCGTGATGCATTGCGCGAGACGAATCTCGATGTCGCCACCGCCTTGCACCGCTATGCGCGCGCATGCGCTCGCCTACAGTTTGCGCGCCGCACGCTCGCCGAAGAACTCCATGAGGCTTTCCTGGCACAGACGCCAGAGGCATTATTACTTAAGCAATGCATCTTCTCCTACTGGCGCAGGAGCGCCAACGGACGTGCGCGGTCTATGGCGCTACTGTCCACGGTGGACAGCGGCACTTTCCCGATGGCTACGCAGTACGCCATGGTCGCGCTGCAGGCGTTCCGTCTCCTGCCCCTTTGGCTGCAAAAAAAAGCCGCCGCCGATTGGCGCAGGGGAATGCGCCGGCTCACCTATAAAGGTCTGGCATTCCAATATGCCGCGATCAACCAATGGCTGTAGCCATACCTGCAAAGTCACGGAGCGGGCGATTCTTTCAGTAGCCGTTTCGTAGTGGGGATTACGACCAGTAAGCCCATGTGCGCGCGGCGAATTGTTTCCAGCGAGTCAGGACGCCTCGTCTCCGCCAGCGTGACAGCGTAATCGCGTTCGAGGCCGCTTGGTCTTTTTCGAACAGATGCTCCATCTCGAGAGCGAACGTCTCGCCAAGCACGATCGCGCTGGCTTCGTCGTTGTGAAGAAAGCTGCACCAGTCTCTATTGGTCGAACCAATGGTCGACCACACGCCGTCGATGACCGCGGTCTTGGCGTGTCGTACCGCGTCATGATGCTCGAAGATCTCGATGCCTGCTTTCAGCAGGTCCGGATAATGCGAACGGCCGGCGTGAAACGCTGCCCAGGCATCGCTGCAACCGGGAAGGATAAGTTTGACGTCCACGCCGCGCCGCGCCGCATCTTTCAGCGCCTCGAGGATGAGCGGGTCGGGGGCGAAATACGCTATCTTCAAGTGAATGCTGCGCTGGGCTTCGAGAACGGCAGCGTACAGTGCCATATAAATGGCGCTGAGCCGATTGTCCGGGCTACTGCCGATGACGCGCACGACCTTGTTGCCCTGGCGGGTGAGAACGGGAAAATAGTCGCGTTCCGGCAACGGATCGTTACACTGGCTGTGCCAAGTATTGTGAAAAAGCCTCTGCATTTCCGCGACCGCGGGCCCCCGGATCTCGATGTGGGTATCGCGCCAGTCTTCGTGCAGGCAAGCCCGCTCGCGCCGTTGGCGAGACTTACCGGGCGCGATGCCGCTAAGGTTGACGGCGCCGGTGAAGGCGATTGTTCCATCGACGATCAATATCCTGCGGTGATCGCGGTAGCTCGCGTCGCGGCTTTTGGTCTTGAGGACGCGGATCGGATTAAACTCTACGACGTTGGCGCCGCTTTGCCGCAAGCTTTCGATGAATTCGGTCGGCAGCGAGCGACAGCCGACGCTATCGTAAATTAAATTGATCTGTACTCCCTGCGCCTGTTTTTCGAGCAACAATTCTGCGAGTTGGCCGTTGCGCCGGTCAAGGCGCAGATTATAGGTTTCAAGATTAATGTGATCCTGGGCGCTACGTATTGCGTTATATATCCTCTGGCGGGCATCGGGCCCATCCACCAGAAGTCGCGCTGCGTTGCCGATCGCAAGCGGTGCGCCAGCCAACCGCTCCAGGCCAGCTAGATGGTGATGGAACAGAGCGCCTTGGTTCTCGTTCTGCAGCCGAAGGAGTAGAGCACGGCTCGGTTGCGAGAAGAATATCTTGTCTTTGGCGTTTGCCTTGTCCAATTGACTACGGGCCTCTACCGGCTGCCACGGGTTTTTCGGCGGATCAGCACATCGAGTTCGAAGGGAGACCCATTTGTGATTGATGTCATGCATCGCTCAGGAGCGTTGATAAGCTTTCTTTGGTTAACGTTGCCCGTAGGGGAAGGCCGTTCCGGGAGGTGCCTACTGGATCAAGCAACGGGTATGCCGCCCCTGTCGCACAGGAATTCCCCGACGCTGAGAACGGGGGATGGTCGACTACTACTCTCTCGTCGATTTAAGGGCGCACTGAAAAGCCCGGTAGCGTGACAGAAGCGGACGGTCCTTCTAAGCTGCTCTCACGCGCAGGCGAAGCCTTTGATCTCGAGATACCGCGCGTGAGAAGCATCCCGCTCGGTAAATTTTGCAAATTTTGCAAAACTTACAAATGCCAAATCCAGCGACTTTCTGCGCAGCGGCATCCCAATGCGTTACCGGCAGAATCGAGCCTTCAAAGTCCTTGGCACTATCTCTGCAAAGTCTGTAGGAGGTATCATGAATTTTGGGTGTTATAGGGATGCAGGGATGGATTGAATCCTTTTTGCAAGGAGACTTTCGATGAAAAGAATCTATTTTCTAGTGCCCGATCTTGAGACGACAAAAAAGATCGTCGACGAGCTACTGTTGGCTCGGGTCGAAGAGCGGCATATTCATATCCTGGCCAAACGGGATACGCCGCTGGGCGATCTTCCCGAAGCCAGCATACTGCAGAAAACCGACTTTATTCCCGCCATGGAGCGGGGCCTCGCCATAGGCGGAGTCACCGGTACCCTCGCCGGCCTGATCGCCGTGGCCCTGCCGACCGGAATGGTGCTCGGCGGAGGCGCCGTATTGGCCATTGCCTTGGCCGGCGCGGGTCTTGGCTCCTGGTTCGCCGGGATGGTCGGGTTGAATGTAGGGAATTCTCGCCTCAAGCCGTATGAAGAGGCGATCGAGCGCGGTGAATTATTGTTGATGGTCGATGTGCCAAAAAATGAGGTCGAGAAATTCCATGAACTCATCCGCAAACATCATCCGGAAGTAGAATTCGAAGGAACGGAACCGACGATCCCGCCTTTTCCGTAGCCGCGCGGGGAACGTCGTCTGTGTTTGATCTCGATTGGGAGGGCATGTTCAAGCTCAGCATGCCGGCGATAGAAATCATCGTTCGCGGCAGCGCCGTCTATTGGTTTTTGTTCCTGATTTTTCGTTTTATTGTCCGGCGCGAAATGGGATCGGTCGGCATTGCCGATATTCTGGTGGTCGTCATCATCGCTGATGCCGCTCAAAACGCCATGGCGGGCGAATACAAATCCATCACTGACGGCTTTGTGTTGATCGCCACCCTGGTATTCTGGAACCTGCTGCTCGACTGGCTCGGTTATCGCTTTCCGGCGATCGAGCGCTTTGCCGAGCCCCAGGCGCTCCGTCTGATCAGCAATGGGCGCATCCTGCATCGTAACCTGGCGCAGGAAATGCTCACCGAAGAGGAACTGATGAGTAAGATACGCGAAGAGGGCTTGGAAGATCTCTCCCAAGTCAAGGATGCCTATATGGAAAGCGACGGCAGCATCAGCGTTATCAAGCGCGAGGAAACAGCTAAATCCTCCGTCGGATCACCCTAAGCTCTGGCGAAGCATGAGCGCCGGTTACGCACGTCTAGTCAGCCAGCCCAAGCAGACGTTGCATGGCCGTCGTGATATGTTGGGGGGAAGAGAAATAGCTGACCCAAGGATCGTCCCCTCGTTTGTCGAGCCGGTCGCGAATAGTCCGGACGGTAAACTGATCGGATTTAAGCTTTTCTGACAGCTCCTCCCAGGCGAGCGGGGTGGCGACCGGCGCTCGCGGCTTGGCGCGTGTCGAATAAGCGGCAACTGCCGTGGCGCCTTTGGCGTTGCGCAGATAATCGACGAAGATTTTTCGCCGCCGCTCGGCTTTCGCCGATTTTGCCGTGAAACGATCCGGAAGGGTGCGCGCCAGGTGCTCGGCGACTGCGTGGGAAAACGCCTTGACCTCATCGAAGGCATGTCGCCGCTGTAGCGGCACAGCCACGTGCAAGCCTTTGCCGCCGGTGGTTTTTAGGTAGCTGGCCAGACCCAATTCGCTCAACAGCGTGTGCATCAACCGGGCCGCCTCGATGACCTGAAGCCAAGGTAGCTCGGGATCCGGATCAAGATCGAAAATCATGCGATCAGGGAAGTCGAGACGCCCGACTGTCGAACCGAAGGTGTGCAGTTCGAGCACGCCCATCTGAACCAGCTCGATCAACGCCTGCACGCTATTGGCGACCATATAAGACGCGCGGCCGCTTTCTTCCTCGATCTCGACGCGATCGAGAAACTCCGACACCGCTTCCCCGACGTGCTTCTGGAAAAAGCAGTTTTCCTCCTGGCCTTGCGGGCAGCGCAGCAAGGTCAGCGGCCGATCCTGCAAGTGCGGCAAAACCCAGGTCGCTATGCTCTCGTAGTAGAGAGCCAGATCGAGCTTAGACAGGTGCTGATCCGGATACAGGATGCGATCGGCGTGCGTCAGTTTTACACCGGCCACCGTTGCGGTCCCGCCAGGCCGGGACCGTTCTGTGCCGCGCCGGTTTGATCGCGCCGGCTGCTTGGAAGCCGGTGCCGGTGAGTCATCGTCCAGGCGCGGGCTGGACTCGACTTCGCGCGTCACGGTGCGGCTGGGCTTGTCCTCTCGCAGCCCGATAAACGAGGCTTGGCGGATCTGCCCAGCGCGCGTCCACTCGGTAAAGTCGACTTCGGCCACTAATTCGGGCTTGACCCAGTGGACGCCGCGCCCGGCAGAAGCGGGCGGCGGGTCAAAAAAAGGGGCTGTGCCCCGTTCCCGCTCGCGCAGACGCCGGTGCAAGTCCCGCAGCCTGGCATCATTGAAGCCGGTGCCGACTTTCCCGGCATAGCGCAAGGCGCCCCGTTCGTCATAGACGCCTAGCAGCAGTGCACCGAAACCTTGTCGTGAACCGGCAGGATCGGTAAATCCAGCGATGACGAATTCCTGTCCGCGCCGGCATTTGAGCTTTATCCAGTCGCGGCTGCGGCCGGCCGTATAGGGCGATGCGCAGCGTTTGCCGATGAGGCCCTCCAGACCGTGCAGACAAGCGTGTTCATAGATGTCCTGCCCGGCGCCTTCGAAGGATTCGCTCATACGCAGCAAGGGGTCTTCGGCGTGTGCGAAAAGGCTTGCCAGAAGCCGGCGGCGCTCGACCAGAGCGGTTTCCCGCAGATCGTGGCCGTCAAGATAGAGCAGGTCGAACAAATAATAGCGGATGGCCGTTTCCCGGCCGCTGTCGAAAGCGTTTTGGAGCGCCTGAAAGCTGGTAGAGCCATCGGCCTCGACGACGGCGACTTCACCGTCCAGCCAAGCTTCTTCGATGCGAAGGTCACCAATCGCGCGGGCGTGCGCTGGCAATTTCTCGGTCCAGTCGAGGCCGTTCCGCGTAAACAGGCGTACCGTATCACGCTGGTTGCGGCAGAGAATACGATAGCCGTCGAATTTGATCTCATAGAGCCAGGCATCACTTCGCGGCGGGCGTCCTACCAGCGTTGCGAGTTCCGGTTTGACAAAGTCTGGAAATGGCGCTTTCCTGGCGCCGGCGGGCATTGCCGATTGGCCGCCCTTGTGACGCCCGGCCTCCGCGCCCTGCCCAGCCAGAATGGCATCGATGTCCCTGCCGCTGGCAACGCTCTCGGTCCGCCGAGCGGTGATTTCAGCCTCCGCTCCGGCGCGGGCGTTTTCGTCTCTTTCCTTGACGAGTAGCCAGTTTTCTTTCGCCTCCGCGCTGGAGGCTTTTCTCATCCTGATCAGCGTCCAGCCACCCCGCAGCTTGTCGCCTTCGAGCCGAAACCTGAGCTTGCCCTGATGGTAGCCTTCGAGAGGATCGCCGTCCGGCAGCCAGATGCCGCGATCCCACACCATCACCGCCCCGGCCCCGTATTGATCGGGCGGAATGACGCCCTCGAAATCGGCGTATTCCAGCGGATGGTCCTCGACATGAACGGCGAGCCGCCTTTCGCGGGGATCAAAACTAGGCCCTTTCGGTATCGCCCAGCTTTTCAGCGTGCCCTCAAGCTCCAGGCGAAAATCGTAATGCAAACGGCGCGCAGCGTGTTTCTGGATCACATAACGCCTTTCGGCGTGGGTGCCGCCGGTTTTTCCGCGCGGTTCCGGCGTTCTTGCAAAATCGCGTTTCTCCCGGTATTTTTCGAGACTCATCGTTCGAACCTATCCGCGCGGTGACGATCTTCAAGGAATCCGACGACAGGCTGGCGCATTTGCAAAGACGCCGACTTTTCTCCTCCCCGAAACGACTGCGCCTTCGCAGAGCCTTAAGGCGATGTCATCGCCGCGGGCGATGTGCGTGAGTTCGCGCGCTCTTTAAGTGCGAGCGGGGGCCGGGTGTGCCCCTTCGACCCCGGCGTTTGCTCTCGATACTGCGTTTGAGCAAGGTCATCATGTCGATGATTTCGGCCGCTTTTGCGCTGTCGTCCTGCTGGATCGCTGGCTCGGCAATGACCTCGGTCTTCCCGGCCCTGATCTTCTGTTCGATCCGGGCCATGATGTCGTCGCGATAAGTATCGCGGTACGCTTCGGGGTCCCATTCTTCCGACATGCCATCCACCAGACGCAGCGCCATGTCGATTTCCTTTTCACC
>CADDZF010000090.1 GCA_902812445.1 Methylococcaceae bacterium
CCCGCCAGCGTGCTGGCATTGCTGCTCTGCGCCCTGGCGCTGAGCTTATTCCGCAAGCGCGCGGGCGAAATGGTGGATGAATTGTAATGGGCAGTATCACCGTCACCAATCTGGGCAAAGCGTACAAATACTATCCTTCCCGCTGGGGGCGCCTGGCCGAGTGGTTCGGCCTCTCGCGTGCGCCACGCCACGACCTCAAATGGGTGTTGCGCGACGTCAATTTCACGGTCAATCCGGGGGAGGCGGTGGGTATCATCGGCGCCAATGGCGCGGGTAAAAGCACCCTCCTCAAGATCATTACGGGCACCACACAACCGACCACGGGCCGGGTGCGGATGAGCGGCCGTGTCGCTGCGATGCTGGAGCTCGGGATCGGATTTCATCCTGAATTCACGGGCCGCCAGAATGCCATCATGGCAGGTCAGTTGCTTGGGCACTCGACAACTGAAATTGTCGCGTTGATGGACGCGATAGAAGCTTTCGCCGGCATCGGAGAGGCGATCGATCAGCCCGTGCGCGTCTATTCGAGCGGCATGCAGATGCGGCTCGCCTTTAGCGTGGCGACGGCTACGCGTCCGGACGTCCTCATTGTGGACGAGGCTTTAGCCGTGGGAGATGCGGCGTTTCAAAGAAAATGCTTTCAGCGAATCGAGGCGTTACTGGAAGGCGGCACCACGCTCCTTTATGTCAGCCATGACATTGAAGGCGTGAAAAAGCTCTGTGATAGGGCGATCTTCATAAAAGAAGGGGAAATGGAACGCTTCGGACCTGCCAAGGCAGTTTGCGATGCGTATGAAAAATACCTGTTCGGAGGCAAAACGGATTGGCCCAGTTTCGACGGTGAGCCAAGGTTGGAGCCTCTGCAGTCTTTTGACGAGGCGCTTGCCATCGATTGTGAAATGGCTTACGGCGATGGCCGCGCGGTGATCGAGGCCTGTTGGCTGGAAGATCGCGATGGACAAAAAATCAACGTGATCCGAAGCGGAGAGCCGTTCACGTGGAATTATATCGTTCGCTTCAAATCGTCTGCGGAGCAGGCCGTTTTTGGCATGATGATCAAGACCCGTGAAGGAATTTGTGTTTATGGCACCAACACTGAGCTTCTGGGCGAGCGGAAACGCAGCTTTATATCGGGCGAGTGCGTGCGCGTCTCTTTCCGCCTGAACAATGGCCTGGTTCCCGGGGTTTACTACCTGAATTGTGGTGTACGTGAAGACGAAGACGAGGGTGTCGCTTACTTGCATCGGAGAGTCGATGTTGCCGCGTTCAAGGTACTGCCCGCTCGCACTGGAATCCTCTGCGAAGGGCTGGCGGACATGGGAGCAAAGGCAGATATATCGACGCGCACCGACGTACTCGCTGGGGCGATCCGATGACGACAGGCAACCCTGACAATTCTCCGGTTTTCATCCACTCGATGTTTCGCTCGGGGAGCACTTACCTGTTCAATGTCTTCAGGCGGTCCCCCAATGGCTACTGGTGCTATCAAGAGCCCGAAAACGAAGCACTCTGGCATTCTGATGACTGGCAGCTCGGCGACACCGCCGATAAGAATCGCCAGCTCCGCCACCCGTTGCTGGACAAGCCTTATTTCTACGAGTTCTTTCATCTCAAGAATGAAATCAAAGCTCTCTATAAAAAGGAATTCAGCTACGACCATTTTTTTAGGGACGAGACTTCTCAAGACGTCGATTTTAGAGACTATTTGACTCTCCTGCTCGAGCGGGCAAACGGCCGGCCGGTGCTACAGTTCTGCCGGAGTTTCGGGCGATTGCGGTTATTGGCGGCAGATTTTCCCGGTGTTCACATCTTTCTCTGGCGCAACCCATGGGATCAGTGGTGGTCGTATAAAGTCAACGCCTATTTCGAGACGGCCAATCTATTGATCGTCAACGGCACCAATGTTCCTGAATTGTTCCTCAAGATAAGGAAACTGATCGGCATTCCAGAATTTCACGATCAATCGGTAACCAACGAATTCGAGTACTACCGTGCGCGCCGGCTCAGACCCGAGGAGAGTTATTTACTGTTCTATGCCCTGTGGTCCTATGCCCTGCTTCAAAGCATCGGCGCCGTTCAGTGCAGTCTCAATATCGACCGATTGAGCGATTCTGATTCTTATAGGCAGGAAATGCTCGCATCGCTGAGCGAACTGGGCATCGGTGGAATCGATTTCTCGGACTGTAAAGTCGCCCGAGGCTGCTATTCCGAGATCGATAGTCGTTTTTTCAAGGCCATTGAAGAGAAAGTGCATTACCTGATGCTGGAATGCGGCTATCGACACGAGGATCTCGATACGCTGCTGGAGTGGCGGGCGGAATGCCCGCCGGCGCAAGCGGCGGTAGCCGCCGGAGAAGCTCCCACAAGCCAGTTAACAGCCGATCGGATGCGCGAAGACCTGGCTCGTGTCCGGGAGCTCGCCCTGCGTTATGACGATGAAAATAGCGGCCTTCGCTATCAAGCACTGGAAAAGCAGGCTCTTCAACAACAATTGCTCGAACAACAACGAACGACAGATCAGGTGTGGCAAGAAAAGCAGGCTCTAACCGGCGAACTGCTGCAAGCACATCAAGAGGCGCAGGCACTCGAACAACGGTTAGCTGATGAAACCCAGGCAAGCGAGCGCCTGCAGAGCGAGAAGCAGGCGATCGGCCAGCAGTTCGCCGAACTGACCCAGCAAACCGATCAGTTGCGGCAGGATCGGCAAGCCCTTGAGGCGCAACTCGCCGAACAGAAAGAGCTAGCCCTGCAACTGCAGAGTGAAAAGCAGGTGATCGAGCAGGTATGGAGCGAGGAAAGACAGGCAAGCGAGCGCCTGCAGAGCGAGAAGCAGGCGATCGAGCAGCAATTCGCCGAACTGACACAGCAAAATGATCAACTGCGGCGCGCTCAGCAAGCCATTGAACAGCAGCTAATCGAAGAAACCCAGGCAAGCGAGCGCCTGCAGAGCGAGAAGCAGGCGATCGGCCAGCAGTTCGCCGAACTGACACAGCAAAATGATCAGTTGCGGCAGGATCGGCAAGCCCTCGAGGCGCAACTCGCCGAACAGAAAGAGCTAGCCCTGCAACTGCGAAGTGATAAGGAGGTGATCGAGCAGCGTCTGAAGCTGGTTTGGGCGGCTACTTCCTGGCGCGTCACGGCCCCCCTGCGGGCGTTGAAGATCGGTTTTCGGCATCTGAAAAAGAGGACCGCACGGAATCGGCGCGCTTCGCTTACGTTGATGCAACGAGGCTATCTATGGACAGGGCGGCGCCTCTTGCGCCTGATGAAACGGTCGTCGCGGCTGCGGCGTCTCGCCTTGAAAATCAGCCGGCGCTTCCCCAAGCTCTGGATTCGTCTGAGGTATGGCGATCGGCGAAAAGTTCAACCCGGGCCTCAGCCTTCGCTTCCTGCCATGTCGCTGGATGAAGTGATCGCCCAAGCCAGCTCGTCGAGTGACAGCGGCACGGCGGCAGAAGATTTCATCAGCGCCTTGAAAAGGGAAATTGATCGCCAGCGCGGGCGGTTGGGCTGATTGATTCTCCGCATCGCCGACACAGCGGGCGTTTAGGCTCGTCGTAACGGTTCATACACGCGCATGCGAATCGTCATCGATCTCCAGGCCTGCCAGAGCGAAGGCTCGCGCAACCGGGGTATTGCCCGCTATTCGCTCTCTCTTGCCCGAGCGATCGCTGAATTGCGCGGCGAGCATGAGCTGCGCATCGCGCTCAACGCGCTTTATGCAGACGCCGCCAGAGAGGTGGAGGATCAATTGTCCGGCCTCGTGCGGGGAACCTCCTTCAGCCATTATCACTATCTTCCGCCCGACCGCCCTTTTGGCGCCGAAGGAGACTATCGGCGGACTGTGGCAGGCGCGTTGATCCGCCAGCATTACGCCCAATTGCAGCCCGATGTGTTGCATGTATCGAGCGTTATCGAGGGCTTTGGCGGCCAAGCGGTCGTACCGACCCGGTTGTCCGCGTTACGCCCCGTGGTACGCTCCGCGACGCTGTATGACTTGATCCCATTGGTCTTCAAAGACACCTATTTGAATAATCGCTCGATCATGGGGTGGTATTACGAAAAGCTCGGCACGCTAAAGGAATGCGATCTATTGCTCGCTATCTCAGAGTCCTCGCGCCAGGATGCCATCGATCATCTGGGCATCGCTTCAGAGCGCATCGTGAACATTTCGGGCGCGGCCGACCCGCTGTTTCGGTCAATGGAAATTCCTCCTGATGAGTCAGTTAACCTCCGACGACGCTATGGTATTACCGGAGAATTCGTCCTCTATACGGGCGGTATCGATCGTCGCAAGAATATAGAAGGCTTGATCGATGCCTACGCGACGCTGCCCAGCGCTCTTCGACAAGGACATCAGCTCGTCATCGTGTGCGCCATTCAGCCTGAGCAGAAAGCGTCACTGATGACTCATGCGCGAACGAGAGGGCTTGGAGAGAACGGGGTTATATTGACTGGCTTTGTGCCGGAGGATGATCTCGTGCTGTTCTACAACCTCTGCACGCTGTTCGTCTTTCCTTCCTTCTATGCAGGCTTCGGTCTGCCGGTCTTGGAAGCGATGGCGTGTGGCGCGCCGGTGATAGGTTCGAATAACTCCAGTATTCCCGAAGTGATCGGCCGGAACGATGCGCTGTTCGATAGCAAAAAAACCAAGTCCATCGCCGCCACGATGTACCGCGCATTGACAGACGACGACTTCCGTACGGATCTCGCTCGTCATGGACTCGCACGCGCCAGGAATTTCACCTGGACGCACTCGGGGCGACTGGCCATCGAAGCTTTCGAAGAGGCTCATCGCGGCAAACGCGTATCCGAGGCGATTCACGTGGCCGCCATGTTGCCGCGGCGCAAGATCGCCTACTTCTCGCCTCTGCCGGATACTCGTTCGGGCATCGCCGAGTATAGCGCCGAACTTCTGCCGGAACTGGCGCGCTATTTCGATATCGATCTTTATATCGATGACTATGAGGTGACCGATCCCTGGCTTGTCAGTAACTTCAAGATTTTTTCCTGGACACAATTTCCCGCACACTGCGATCGCTACGATACGGTGCTGTACCATTTCGGAAATTCCCCATTCCATGCTCACATGTATGAGCTGCTGCAGCGTTATCCGGGCGTCGTAGTACTGCATGACTTCTTTGTTGGCGCATTGATTCGTCACATCGAAGACGCTTGCGGGAAAATAGGTTTCTGGCTGCAGGAGCTCAATCATGCTCACGGTCCCGCGGTTTGTGCGCTGTTACAGGAAGCCGGAGGGTTGGAGCGCGTGATAAAGGAATTTCCCTGTAACCGCCGCATCTTCGATCATGCCACCGGCGTTGTCGTGCATTCCTCCTACCCCTTGGAGCTCATTCGAAGATTCTATCCTCACGGCGTGAACGCGCCGCTGCACATTGTTAAGCAGATGCGCGGCAGCGTAAAGCGGACTACTAAGGAAGACGTACTAGCGATCCGGCAGTCGCTCGGTTTTGCAGCGGACGATTTCCTCGTTTGTTCTTTCGGCTTTCTGGTATTTACCAAGCTCAATGAAGTGCTGGTTGAAGCCTTCTCGCGCTCCAGGTTTCGCGACGATCCAAGGGCAAGGTTGATATTCATTGGAGGATTGGATCCCGGCATCTACGAACAAAAGCTTCTTGACCAGATCAAGAAATGCGGGCTGGAACATCGCATTCTTATCACTGGCTACCAGGATAAGGAGCGTTATCGATCCTACCTTGCCATTGCAGACTTAGCCGTGCAGTTGCGCGCGCACTCACGCGGAGAAACCTCAAGAGCCGTCCTGGACTGTCTGGCATACAGAGTTCCGCTTATAGTCAATGCTTATGCGACACTGGACGACTATCCGGATGATGTCGTTTACAAAATACCGGCCGACGCGCCGGTTAAGACGTTGACACACGCGCTCGAGGAATTATGGGATGATGCGGAGCGGCGCCGCGCGCTCAGCGAACGAGGCTCAGCGTACATCGCCACGGAACACAATCCGGAGGAGGTGGCCGCACAGTATGCCGCCACCATCGAGGCATCCATTCAGCGCGCGGCGGTTACGAGACAAACGGCTTTGGCGAAAGAATTGGGAGGCATTCTGGCGCCGTATCAAACGGATAGCGATGAATTGCAGGAAATTGCACAATGTGTGCAGGCCAATCGACCGGACTTCCAGCCACCACGCGTGTTTATAGATGTCAGTTACATGATACGGGTGCATCATCGCAGTGGCATACAACGGGTCGTGCGGAATATCACCCAACGTCTATATCAATGTTCTGATTCGAATTATCGGCCTGAGGCAGTGCGTTTGCATGGCGATGCGCTGTACCATGCCAAAGGATATGTCAGTGACCTAAGTGACGGACCTGGCGTGACAAAGGAGCTACGTGGCATGTTACGCCATGCCGAGCGATTCCTCAGCGAAGTCACTCAATGGTCTAGTGCGGCGCGTGGGGGAGCGATCGATATTGCCTTTGGGGATGTCCTGTTGATGCTCGATTCGAACTGGGCATCCTATGGGGATTTTACGGGCATCTTTGCGCTCATCCAGCGTAGATTTGGGCGAGTCTATACGGTGGTTTATGATTTAATTCCCATATTGCACCCTGAGTTTTTTCCGCTTGACTTGGTTGCCATATTTTCTAAATGGTTGGCTTCTGCCATAGCACTGAGTGACGGCCTCGTGTGCATCTCAAAATCGGTTGCCGATGAGCTGATTGGCTATATCCGAACCGCGGGTCTGACTCATCCCCGTGATCTGAAGATCGGCTATTTCAATCTGGGAGCGGATATCCCGCTGACAAACGTTGACGAACCGGTACGTTCCGGCCTATCGAACTATTTTCAGCGCGAGTCGTTTCCGGTATTTTTGATGGTGGGGACCATCGAGCCGCGCAAAGGCCACGCCTTTGTCCTGGACGCGTTCGAGCAATTGTGGGCAAGCGGCCTCGATGTAGGACTCTGCATCGCGGGCAGGCAGGGCTGGAATGTCAAACCGTTCATGGAGCGGCTTAAACGCCACGCGGAATTTCAGCGGCGGCTGTTCTGGGCGGAAAGCCCGAGCGATGCCGAAGTCATCTACTGCTACCAGCACGCGAAGGCCCTGATCTTCGCCTCGATCGCCGAAGGCTTCGGCTTACCGATCGTGGAAGCGGCGCAGCACGGCTTGCCGGTTCTCTGCAGCGACATTCCGGTATTCCGCGAAGTGGGCGGCGAACACGTGACCTACTTTTCTCTCGCATCGTCCGCCTGCCTCGCCGAAACGCTACGCGAGTGGCTGCAGCAGCCGAGTCATCCCGATTCCTCAAGAATTCCCTGGCTCACCTGGGAACAGAGCACCGCGCAATTGCTTGACGTGATTCTCCACAATAAGTGGTATAAAACCTTGCCCGCGCGGCAAGGCTGAGGCAGTCTCGTTCCTTTCCACACCGGGTAGGTTCGCTGAGGCAGGCGATCAGCCGCAGGTCACCGCCCCATTCCGGGCAGATCAACGGCAGCACGTCGTCGCTGCGAGCACGAAAGGGGTCAGGTCTTGATTCTTGCCTTTGGTTATTTTGGCATGGGCAAAGAACAAGACCTGACCCCATTTCTGTTATTTCGACCGCCTCCGCTGACAACCACTCCCGGCGTCAGAAGCGGCGCAGCCCCCGCCGCCGGGTCTGCGGCTGCACCCGCGAGGGCGGTCTCGGTCAGGACCGCGGGGTGAAACCGTATCCCCTTCGCCGCCCTGAACACCCCATCGCTGAGGCAGCAATGGAAATGCAGAGGGGCGTTCAGCGCCAAACCGCTGGACGACCTCACCGCACCTTAGCCGTGCGCTGGCCGGAGCGTCCGAACTAGAGGACAGCAGCGCCTTGTCCACGTCCTGCAGAAAAATCCGCAGCACCCAATTGACCCGGTCGGCGGGGTGATGGCGAAAATACCGCAGGCGCTTGGGCGAGGAGAGCACCCGTTGCCGCACCGGGACTGGGGGAAAGACAGGATCCACCCGGCCTTGCAGAAGAAAGTCAAAGGCGTGGCCGCAGTGATCACAGCGCGCCCGGGCAAAGCCTTTCGCCAAGAGGCCACAGGTCAGGTACTTGCCTGAAATCGCGCTCGATGTACGCCGGCACCGCATCTTCGCCACCGTCGCCGGCGTGGGCTATTTCCAGCCCGCTCTCCAGATGCTGTTGCACCACCTGATAAACCACGGTCCACACCAGCCGGCGCGGTTGGTAAACCGCTGGGCGTCGGGCAGGCGGGTTCGGCTCGTGGGCCCAGGCGCAACGGCCGACATGGGCCGAAGCCGGTCCCCTCACCGCCATGTTCCCGTCCGTGCCCAGCTCGCCCCGCCAACGCGGCCCCCGTTGGCGTCTGGTTGGCCTCTTCCGCCAGTCCCTGATGCTGGCGGCTCTCTTTGGGTATCGCGCGTTACCATTTGGGAGGGGATACCCCGAGCCCTGACCCGCGTTGCCCATCACCCCGAACCGTCCAGCGCCGGCAACTCCCGGCGCGGGAATATGACAAAACCTACACTTGTAAGGGGGGAGGAGTGAGGCGTGAGGCGTGAGGCGTGAGGCGAGTAAAGCAGTAACAGTTCTCCTCACGCCTCACCAATCGTCGACCCGATGCTGTTGCCACGTTTCCCGCGGTGTCATACCATGCCCGTCCCGAATCCAAGGGACGGGTTTGAGCGTATTTACATAGGCAGACCAAGGTTAGAGACATGGTTCAAAAAGGGGACGAGGAGGAGAGTTTTTGGCCGGTCGCGGGGCCTGATCCGCCGGATGAGCCGGATGCGGACAGGATGAGCGCCAGGCCGGCGGCGAATACTGAAGCCGCTCCCGAGGCCGCGACCGGTGAAGCGATGCTGGCAGCGTGGATCAGCCGCGTGGTCGATCATGACCAGCAGGCGCTCTCGTCCCTTTACGCGGCCCTGGCCGGCCGGGTTTACGGCTTGGCCTTGCGCATTACGGGGCGCGCACCTTTGGCGGAAGAGGTGGTTGAAGACACGTTCTGGCAAGTCTGGCGGCAGGCGCCTCGCTTCGACCCCGACCGGGGCACCGCTTCGGCCTGGATCATGACCATCGCTCGCAGCCGCGCCCTGGATGCCCGGCGCGGCATCGATCGGGCCGAATGCGAGGCCGAACCGGAGGCGTTGGCCGGAATCGTATCCACCGGCGAGGAGCTCCCCGACCTGGTGGCGGCGGTCCAGCGGGAACACCGGCTACAGGCGGCCCTGGCCCGCCTCGATCCGGTGCTGCGGCAACTTGTGGCGTTCGCGTTCTTCCGGGGACTCACCCACGAGGAGATCGCGAACCATGCCGGTTTGCCCTTGGGGACCGTGAAGTCCCATATTCGCCGGGCGTTGATCCAATTGCGGGAAGCGCTGGCCCGCAGTGCCGACTAAACGGTCATACCGTAAACGATGAGCGACAGACCCGAAAATCCGAATGAGCTCGACTCGCCGGAACAAGCCCCATTGAACAGCCTGCTCGCCGAAGTCCTGGCACCGATGACGCCGCCGCGGCTCGAAATCCTGCATCGGCGCTTGATGGACCGCATCGCACGGAGCGCCGCCGAGCATGCCGGGTTGCTGACGGTCCGGGTGAGAGACGGGGTGTGGCAGGACCTCGCCAAGAGCGTGAGGGTGAAGCCGCTGTGGATCGGACCTGCGGGGAACTCGGTGCTGCTCGAGCTCGCCCCGGGCGCGGTCCTGCCGATGCATCGCCACAACT
Organism: Methylococcaceae bacterium; assembly: GCA_902812445.1. Lineage (GTDB taxonomy): Bacteria > Pseudomonadota > Gammaproteobacteria > Methylococcales > Methylococcaceae > CADDZF01. Next base: position 9,711 of record CADDZF010000090.1, read on the forward strand.
GGCTCGAGGAGGGCATCGTGCTGCGGGGTGGTTTACAGACGGCCGATTGGGAGCTTGGGCCTTTCGATTACCAGGTATCGCCGGCCGGCAGCCGCCACGGGCGCATACGCTCCCGGCAAGGCGCCCTGGCCTATCTCCGCGGAACCTCCCTCGGCCGCGCCCCGGCCGTGATGGGGGAGCTTCTGGGCGGCCTGCTGTCCTTCGGCCGCGGACCGGCCCGGACCGTGCCGGACGACGCCGGGGGATGGGAGGAAGTGGAACCCGGCGTGATGAGAAAACACCTGTGGTCGGACGGCGTCATGGCCTCGTGCCTCTGGCGTCTCTCGCCGGGAGCTAGCCTGGCGGGCCATGTCCATGCCGCGGACGAGGAATGCATGCTGCTGAGCGGGGAAGTTTTCCTGGGCGATATCCTGCTGCGGGCGGGAGATTATCAGTTGGCGCCCGCCGGCAGCCGGCACGGCGAAGTCTACAGCGATGTCGGGGCTCTGCTATTCGTGCGCGGGGCCCTGGGCTAGAACGGTTTCGATGTTGAGGCGTGAGGAGAGAGGAGCGAGGCGAGTAAAACCGTTCTCCTCACTCTTCACTGGGGAATCCTCGCGGTCCACGGAAAGAGATCATGAGCCTGCATCCGGTTTTCATGTTCTTGCGTATTGAGAACAGGGAGACCATCGAATCAGGGTTTCCCCGCCGATGCACTATAAGGAAAGACCGGGAGGAAATTCATGACCATCCATCGCAGCGTTAAAACCGTTTTGATCGGCGCCATGCTGCTGATCGCATCCGGGGGCCAGGCCGTCAGGGCGGCGAGTCATCGCGAAGCCCCGCTGATCGCCTTGGACCCCGCCGCCGATATTACCGATGTCTACGCGTTCGTCAGCTACGATCAGGCGAACCTGGACCGTGCCCCGCAAGATCGCAAAGTCACCTTCATCATGAATGTGATTCCCGGCCAGGAGCCGGGATCGGGACCCAATTACTATGCTTTTGATGACAATATCCTTTATCAGATCGTCGTCGATAACGATCGGGACGGCAGAGGGCTCGACGATATCGTCTACGAGGTCCAGTTCAGGACTGAGGTGACCCAACCGAATCAGTTCATCCGTCCGGTCGCCGGCGTCGGTCCGCTGCCTCCGATCACTGCGCCGGATGGCGCCGGCGCCGCCGGCCTGGCCAGCATTCAGCGCTATACCGTGACCGAACTGAAGAACTGCCGTGTGACCCGCAACGGGCCTAGGCGCTGCGACCGGACCGAGCTTTTCGGCGGCGAGTTCAAACCGTCCGTGCCGTCCAACATCGGCCCGCGCACCATGCCCGATTATGAGGCGCTGGCCGCGCAAGGCGTTTTCACCGATCCGGGCACCGGTATCCGCGTGTTTGCCGGGCAACGCGCCGAAACCTTCGCCATCGACCTCGGCGCGGTTTTCGACACCATCAACCTGCGGGTGGAGAATGCAACGCCGATCCCGGGCGTCCGCCCGCCCTTGCCCGTGCAGACGGCGGCAGAGGACGCCAACGACACGGTCAATCCCTTCGGCGTCAACAACTTCAGCGGCTTCAACGTCAATACCATCGCCATCGAGGTGCCCATCCGCCGGCTTACTGCGGATGGCCAGCCGGCCAGCGCCAACAACGGCACCATCGGCGTCTGGGCCCGCACCTTGCGCCAGAGGATCACGCTGCGCGCCGGCGAGCCGCACCTCAACGCGAACCGGCCCCCACAGGTATTCATCGAGGGCAAGGGTTCGTTCGTGCAGGTCGCGCGCATGGCGAACCCGCTCGTGAACGAGCTGATCATCCGCTTTGGGCGCAAGGATTTCTGGAATGCCACGCTCCCCGAGGAGGAGCAGATCTTTCTCGACGCCTACCGCAATCTCGACGTGGCCGGCGCGCTCCAGCTCGTGTCGGGTGTCCCGGTGCCTCCCAACCCGCGCGAGGACATCGTACGGCTGCTTTTGAAGTATCAAGGCCAGAATCCCGATCCGAACGTCGGGCCGTTCTCCGAGCTGCTGCGCCTCGACATGACGGTGCCGCCGACGCCGCCGGCCCAGATCAAGCGTCTCGGTCCTTTCGCCCATGACGCGGCCGGCACGACGACCGCTGACCCGGCGGGCTTCCCGAACGGACGCAGGCCGGATGACGATGTGACCGACATCGTGGTGCGCGCGGCGGGCGGCGCGAACTTCATCGCGAACTTCGTCGGCGACGGCGTCGGCATCAACGAGAAAGGCATCGCGCGCGACTTCCCGTTCCTTCCCATGCCGTTCGACGGCCGCAATCGCCGCCACATCGATCCGGGCGAGTAAGGCTCTGTGTGTTAAGTGAGGGGTGAGGAGGAGTATTGCTTTATCCGCCTCACTCCTCAAGCGCCGGTGCCTATCGCGAGATTTAACCGATGAAAAGCCATGGACTACTGGCCTTCTCGCTATTTTTTCTGGCGAAC
>CADDZF010000091.1 GCA_902812445.1 Methylococcaceae bacterium
ATGAAGACCGAAGCGCTCAAACAGGCGCTGAACAAATACAAATTCGACGCCGCGTTCGGCGGCGCCCGCCGTGATGAAGAAAAGTCCCGCGCCAAGGAGCGCGTGTATTCGTTTCGCGACCGCAACCACCGCTGGGATCCCAAAAACCAGCGTCCGGAGTTGTGGAACCTCTACAACGGCCGCATCAACAAGGGGGAGAGCATTCGCGTGTTCCCGCTGTCCAACTGGACCGAGCTGGACGTCTGGCAGTACATTTATTTGGAAGCCATTCCTATCGTGCCGCTGTATTTCGCCAAGGAGCGTCCGGTGGTGCGGCGCGAGGGCGCCTGGATCATGGTCGACGATGAGCGCCTGCCGTTGGCGCCCGGTGAACGCCCGGAGCAGAAAATGGTGCGCTTTCGCACCTTGGGCTGTTATCCCTTGACCGGCGCCGTCGAATCGAGCGCCCAGACGCTGCCCGCGATCATCCAGGAGATGCTGCTAGCGACGACCTCGGAGCGGCAGGGCCGTGTCATCGACCACGACCAGGCCGGCTCGATGGAAGAGAAAAAGAAAGAAGGCTATTTCTAAGCGCGCCGCGCCCGTACTCACGCCCTATGTCACCATCCGAACGCATCAGCGAGGATATCCACGCCTACCTGGCTCAACACGAGCACAAGGAGCTGCTGCGCCTGCTCACTTGTGGCAGCGTCGATGATGGCAAGAGCACCCTGATCGGGCGCCTGCTGCACGACTCCAAGCTGATCTACGAGGACCAGCTCGCCGCCGTCCGCAAGGACAGTCTGAAATCCGGCACCACCGGCGACAAGCTTGACCTCGCCCTACTGGTGGACGGACTGCAGGCCGAGCGCGAACAAGGCATCACGATCGATGTCGCCTACCGCTACTTCTCTACCACCCGGCGCAAATTCATCATCGCTGATACGCCGGGCCACGAGCAGTACACCCGCAACATGGCGACCGGCGCTTCGACCTGCGATCTCGCCATCATCTTGATCGATGCCCGTCACGGCATGCAGACGCAAACCCGGCGGCACAGCTTTATCGTCTCCCTGCTCGGCATCAAGCACATTCTGGTCGCCATCAATAAGATGGACTTGGTCGGCTATAGCGAGGCGGTATTCAATCGCATTCAGGGCGACTACCTGGCCTTTACGCAGAAGCTGCCGGCGCACGACCTGCGTTTCCTGCCGATTTCCGCCCTGACCGGCGCCAACGTGGTCAACCGCAGCGCCGAGATGCCCTGGTATCGCGAACCGCCCCTGCTGGAAGTTCTCGAAACCATCGAAATCGCCCGTGACTCAAACCTGGGCGAGGTGCGCTTTCCGGTGCAGTACGTCAACCGCCCGCACCGTGATTTCCGCGGCTACAGCGGCACCGTCGCCGCCGGCGTCATGCGCCCGGGCGATGAGATCCTCATCTTACCATCGCGCCAAACCAGCCGTCTCCAGTCCATCGTCAGCTATGACGGTGAACTGGATCAAGCCTTTCCGCCGATGGCGATCACGCTGACCCTGGCGCACGATATCGATGTCAGCCGGGGCGACCTGATCGTCCGCGCCGACGCGCTGCCCTGCATCGACAGTCGGCTCGATGCCCACATCGTCTGGCTGGCGGAGACGCCGCTGGCGCCTGGCCGTCAGTACTATATCAAGCACACTACCCACATCGTTACCGGCTCCATCGCGCGGATTCATTACCGCACCGACGTCAACACGCTGGAGCACCACGCCGCCGACCAGCTCAAGCTCAACGAAATCGGTCTGTGCGAGGTCACACTGAACGCCCCGATCGCCTTCGATGCGTACGCCCGCTGTAAGGGTACGGGTGCCTTCATCCTCATCGACCGGTTGACCCACGGGACCGTGGGGGCGGGTCTCATCGTGGGCACCGCTCACGTTGCAGAACGGCGCCGCGTCACGCCGGCCGAGCGCGCCGCCCGCTTCGGCCAGACCCCCCGCACCCTGTGGCTGACCGGCGACCGGCGCCAGGAAGCCGCTTATCGGCTAGAACGTCGCTTATTCGACCGCGGCTATGCCTGCATCGTCCTCGAGGCCGCCAGTCTGGGCCCTGACCGCGCAGAGCTCATCCAACACCTCCATCGGGCCGGTCTCATCTGTCTATGCGCCGCACCGGATGAGGGGCTCCCGCGCGCGGACGAACTCAATATCATCCTGCCCGCCGAGACGATCGAGATCGAGCAGCTGACCCATCTTTTGAGCCTTCCCCCACCGGCGCCACCCGACTTCCAGATCTGAAACCGCCCGCTTCCTCGGGCGCCGGGACCGTTTGGCGATCGCCCCCGGCTCAGTCCGTCGTCGGTGGGACGTTCCAGTACTTTCCATGCCTCGAGCGGTAGCTTTCCGGCCGTAACACGCCTTTTTCGGCGTCGATAACGACCCTGATAGCGCCGCTGTCGGCGGTATTCAATACGGCTATGCCGAGCTCTCGATAGCGGTTCAATACCGCCGTATGCGGAAAGCCGTAGCGATTGCGATAACCGGCCGGAATCAAAGCATAACGCGGTTTTATCTGACGCAAAAGCCCATCGGTCGATGACGTATTGCTGCCGTGATGAGGTACCACGAGCACGTCGCTCATCAGTATCTGATTATAATGGCCGAGCAGCAGTCGCTCCGCCGGCCGCTCGATATCACCGGTCAGAAGCAGGCTGCCGTGTTTCCCCGTCACCTTTAACACACAGGATTCATCGTTTTCGCGCTGCCCAGATAACTGAAACGGAGACAGCATCTCGAATCGCACCTGATCCCAGTTCCACGCCTGACCGGCGTAGCAAGGCACAGGATCTGTTTCCGGCAGGCGTCTTGGCACGCTGGTATAGACCCTGCCAGCGACAAAACGGCGCAACAGCGAGCGTGCACCGCCGATATGGTCATTATCGCCGTGGCTTACGACGAGAACATCGATCTGGCCGATTCCCTGGCTCAGCAAAAAGGGCTCGACGACTGCCGTACCCATATCGAACCGTTCGCTGTAACGCGCGCCCGTATCAAATACCAGCGCATGGTTCTGCGTGCGCACGACCGCCGCAAGACCCTGCCCAACGTCCAGCAGGGTGAGCCACACGCCGCCGAGAGACGGACGAGCAGCCTGGGCCGAAAGCAGAGGAATCAGCAGCACGCTGCCCAGCCAGCGGGCGGGAATTCCTTTTGGGGCGATCATCAGGAGAACGCCAAGCAACGCAAAAGGTAAGGTCCATAACGGTGGCTGAATTTGCTCCCATTGGGCGAGCGGTAAAGCCGCGAGCCAATCCAGCAGGATCCAGAGCCATTTCAGCAACCACTCGGCGATCTGCAGAACGAAGCGTCCGAGATCATCCTGCAACAGCAAGAGCAGGGAACCCGCCAGGCAAACGGGCACAATGATGAAGCCGATTAGCGGCACGGCGATCAAGTTGGCAAGCGGTGAGATCAGCGAGAAGCGCTGGAAAAAAAATAGCAGGAAAGGCGCCAGGCCCAGAGCGGTCGCCCAGTTCACGCGCAGTATCGCGCTTCGGCCATTTGCCGTGCCAGCCCGCTGGCCAAGAGCGAAGATAATGAGCGCAACGGCCAGAAACGACAGCCAAAAGCCTGCGGATAGCACGGCCAGTGGATCGTAGAGCACGACCAGCAGCAGCGCGGTCATCATTACGCGCATCGATGATACGTGGCGCTGCCAGACGATGCTGCCCATGAGGACCGCGATCATGATTAGGGCGCGCTGGGTCGGGATGGCGAAATCCGCCAGCGCCGAATAGAGTAAGGCCGCCACGAACCCGGCCAGGGCGGCAACGGTTTGCGGCGGCCAGCGCTGCCTGCCTATTCTGGAAGCGAGGCGCCGTGCGCCGAAGAAAATCATCCCAGCGATGAGACCGATGTGCGAGCCCGAAACCACCACGAGATGCGTGGTGCCGGTGCGCCTCAGGGTCTCCCATTGTTGCCCCGAGATCTCATCGTCGGCGCCCATGGTCAGGGCCTTGATCACCCCTGCAAAGCTACTGTCATGCAGCACTGCGGACAGCCGGTCATTCAGGATCTGCCGCCAATGGCGAGGAGCAAGCCAGCTATCGGTCTGTCCCAGCGGCCGGTTATCCGGCGCCGGTCTGACATAACCCTGCGCGCGTATGCCTTGCGTGAACAGCCACCGCTCGTAGTCGAATCCACCCGGATTGAGCGTGCCGTGAGGCCGTTTGAGCCGAACGGTCAGCCGCCAGCCTTCACCAGCCGCGATCGGTGCCGGCACGTTATACCAGTTGAGACGAATAGTTTCCGGGACGCGAGCCCCGGATGGCTGGAGGACCGATCTGACCTCGAAATTGAACCGCTGCCCTTCGCCGAACGCTTCCGGCAGTCCAGCTACCACGCCTTCGATGGTCAGGTTCTTTCCTTCCAATTCGGCTGGAAGATAGCTACTTAGCCTGATGGAAGCGAACGCTAGAGCCCAGGCAAGTCCGAAGAGATAGCTTGCCGCTGGTTTGCGCTGCAAAAAAAGCAGAGCAAGCGCCAAGAGGAAGATCACCATAATCACGCCGCCGCCGGGCAGCTCAGAGAATTGCTGCGCCGTGGCGGCGCCCGCGACAAACAACAGAACGAGTGACCCGGGGAAAAACCCTTTTCTCAGCAAAATTTCATTCAACTTCCCATGCCATGAAAGATAGAATAGTGAATGTGTATCAAACAGACTGTTTCTATCAATCGGCCGTCAGCATTCAAGATTTCCCCGTATGCCCAGAAAACTTTTCAAGCGCTTTATCCCAGACCCAAAAAAAATTCGCGCCATCAAAAGCCTGCAATTCCTGGGTGAAAGGCTGCACGCGCCCAATCTATGGCACCTCAACCGCCACTCGGTCTCGCTGGCGTTCGCTATCGGCTTCTTTGCCATGTATACGCCGCCATTGCCCTGGCAAATGGTGATCGCGGCTATCCTGGCCATCTACTTCAACGCAAACCTTCCCATCTCGGTGGCACTGGTCTGGATTACCAATCCCTTTACCTGGATTCCGATGTATTACTTTGCGTATTGGCTCGGCGCCACGGTATTGAATCGAGATATCTTCTCGTACTCATCCTTCTCCTCGCTATTCAGCCTGGAAACCGTTTGGGAACTGGGCGCCCCATTCCTGCTGGGCTGTTTTCTATTGATGGTTGCCGGCGGCGTGCTCGGCTATTTTGGCGTGCAGATCTTCTGGCGGATATCGGTGAGGCAGCAATGGGAGCGCCGAAAGCTCAAAAAAATGCGGCCGAGTCTGGCCATACTGGCGAAGGAAAGTTTCCATACTTACAAGAAGTTTGTTTTGAAAGGCAAGAGCGTTTGAAAGCAATTCCCTGGTCGGGCGCTCCCCTCATGTACCGATAGCGCGCTGATCCTGGTGTGTCAGCAGACGGCCGTCCTCCAGATGGAGAATCGTGTCCATTTTCTGCGCCAGTGAAGGATCATGCGTCACCACCAAAAAGCTGACGCCGAATTCCTGATTGAGTTCAAGCATCAACTGATAAACCTGCTCGGCGGTTTTGCTGTCGAGATTGCCAGTCGGCTCGTCGGCCAGCACGCATCGGGGGCGCGCCACCAGCGCCCGCGCCACGGCAGCTCGTTGCCTTTCACCACCGGACAGCTCGCCCGGCTTGTGTTCCTTGCGCCTTCCCAGCCCGACCCGCTGCAGGACCGCGGTCGCTCGCCGGATGGCGTTTTGCACCGATTCGCCGCCGATCAAGAGCGGCATGGCGACGTTTTCCAACAGGGTAAATTCGCCCAAGAGATGGTGAAACTGATAGACGAAGCCCAGAGCCTGATTGCGCAGGGCGGCCAGTTTGCGCTCGGACAATTCGCTCAGCACCACCCCATTGAGGATGACCTTACCGTGAGAGGGTACATCGAGACCGCCCAGAAGGTGCAGCAACGTGCTTTTGCCGGAACCGGACGCGCCCATGATGGCGACTCTTTGCCCGACGTGAATCGCCAGATTGACATCCTCCAGCACTTCGACATCGAGGCTGCCCTGAGTAAAGCGTTTACTCAAGGACCGGCATTCCAGAACCGGTGGTTTATTCATAGCGCAGTTCTTCGGCCGGCTTGATCTGGGACGCCTGCCAGGCGGGATACACCGTGGCCAGGAGCGAGAGCAGAAACGCCAGGCCGGTAATCTGGTAGACATCCGTCCAGACGAGTTTCGATGGCAGCTTGCTGATGTAATAGACATCGGCGGGCAAAAAGTGGACGCCGAACAGCGCTTCGATCTTGGGCACGATGGTCTCGACGTTGAGCGCCAATAATACGCCGCCAATCCCGCCCAATACGATGCCCGCTAGCCCGATGACGGTCCCCAGAATCATGAAGATGCCCATGACATTCGCCGGTGTCATGCCCTGGGTGCGCAAAATCGCAATGTCCGCCCGCTTGTCCGTGACGACCATGACCAGCGCCGAGACGATGTTGAACGCGGCGACGCCGACGATCATCAGCAGAATGATGAACATCACGCGTTTTTCCATTTGCACCGCCTGAAAAAAGTTGCTGTCCGCCTGCGTCCAGTCAGTAATCTGATAGCGCTGGTTTAGCTTGGGGCCGATATCGCGCGCAATCAGCGGGGCGTAAAAGACGTCATCGAGTTTCAACCGCAGTCCAGACACTGCGGTTCCCATGCGGAACAGCTTGGCCGCGTCCTCCAGGTTGATCAGCGCGAGGTTGCGGTCGTATTCGTACATCCCCACTTGAAACACGCCGGTCACGGTGAACCGCCGCAGGCGCGGTAAAATACCCGCCGGGGTGGCGGTGAGCTGCGGCGTGATGACCGTCAGCTTGTCGCCCGGCACGACGCCGAGGTAATTCGCCAGATCGCCGCCCAGGACGATGCCGAATCCGCCAGCTTGCAGCTGGCTCAATTCGCCTTCTTTGAGGTGTTGGGCCACTTCCGAGACCTTCGGCTCATATTCGGGCAACACGCCGCGAAGCATGACGCCGCTGACCCGGCGGTCGGAATTCAGCATCGCCTGCCCTTCAATGTAGGGCGCCCAGCCGACGATGTGCGGGCTATCTTTCAGAATTCCCTCGAGCGCGCTCCAGTTTTCGAGCTCGCCATCCAGTCCCGTGATGGAGGCGTGGGACGTCATGCCGAGTATGCGCGCGTGCAGTTCCGCCTCGAAGCCATTCATTACCGACAGCACGGTGATCAAGGCGGTAACGCCGATGGCCACGCCGAGCACGGACGTCAGTGTGATAAAGGAAATAAAATGGGTGCGCCGCTTGGCGCGCGTATAGCGCAGACCAATAAACAGGATTAGCGGCTTAAACATGACTCAGGACGAAAACGCGAATAAAATCAACCGCTCTTGAGTCCAGAAAGGAAGGACAGCGCGGATTCAAGCGGTTCGACTGCGAGAGAATTAGCTCTCGCAATCGGCACAAACGCCGTAAAGGCAGAGCGCATGCTCGGTGAGGTGGAATTTCATTTTCCGGGCGATCTCCTTCTGCCGGTTTTCGATGATCTCATCGGAGAATTCCTGTACCTTGCCGCATTTGATGCAGACCAGATGGTCATGATGGTCGCCGCGGTTCAATTCAAATACCGAATTGCCGGCTTCAAAATGGTGCCGCTTGACCAGTCCGGCGGCTTCGAACTGCGTCAGTACGCGGTAAACGGTCGCCAAGCCGATCTCTTCGCCTTCGCTAAGCAAAAACTTGTAGACCTCTTCCGCGGATAAGTGACGATCGGCAACGGCTCTGTTTTCCAACATTTCCAAAATCTTTATGCGCGGGAGAGTGACTTTCAATCCAGCATTTCGGATGTCTTGACTTTCCACTCCTGCTACTCCGGAATCGTTTTTAACTGCTCAATCGAGTATCATTTCAAGGCTTTGGGCCAAGGCGTATGGATCCATGACAACATGCACAAGCATCTCATTGTTATCACCTACCTGGCAAGTCTGTTGCTTGCTTCGTGCTCCTGGTTCGGGGTTTACAAGCCCGACATCAATCAAGGTAATGTGGTCACGCAGGAGATGATCGATCAGCTACACCCCGGCATGAACAAGCGGCAAGTGGCTTTTATCATGGGCACTCCGTTACTCGTCGACGCCTTCCACGAAGACCGGTGGGATTACGTCTATTCCTATCAACCGGGTCGAAAGGCGCGCAGCGAGAAAAAAGTTTCGCTGCTGTTTCGAAATGATGAGCTGGTCGCCATCGAGGGCGATTTCCGCCCCGGCGACCTGCCAGCCGCCGAAGCGCCGAAAGATACCACCGTGATCGTCCCCAAGCTAAACAAGGAAAAAACGCTATGGCAGAAAGTTAAGGGCTTGTTCGGCTTTGCTGACTAGCAAGCCGAGCGATCCGCCCGTATGCCATCGCCTCTTCGTTGGGCTAACGGTTCACCGCCCGGCGCCGCCTGGCCTCTCTGGGATCGGCGATCAGCGGCCGGTAAATCTCGACCCTGTCGCCGGCCCGCAGCGGGCGGGTCAAAGAACACGGTGTGCCGAAAATACCGACTTTATTCTTTTCCAGGTGGATTTCGCAAAATCGCTCGAGCAGCCCTGACCGCCGTATCGCCGTTTCGACCGTCGCGCCCGCATCGAGTCGCAGGGACACGATGCTCTGCACGTCCGGCCGCGCGTAAGCTACCTCGACGCTTATTGCGCACTCAGCCATACAAGGCCTTGGCCCTTTGGCTGAACGCATCCACCAGGTCGCCGCAAATCTGATTGAACATCGCGCCGAAAGCCAGGCCGACCAGCCGGTTGGAGAGCTCGAATTCCAGATGCAGGGAGACCTTGCTGGCATCCTCACGCAGCGGCCGAAAGGTCCAAACGCCTTCGAGATGCTTGAAAGGCCCCTCCATCAGGCTCATCCTGATTTCTTCCTGCCCTAGCTTGATGTTTCGGGTAGCAAACGATTGGTGGAATCCGCCGCGGGCGATTTCCAGCTCAGCCTCAACAGTGTCATTGGATCGTAACAAGACCCTGCTCGAGCGGCACCAGGGCAGAAATTCTGGATAAGCCTCTATATCGTCGACCAAATGGAACATGAGCTGAGCGGAAAATCGAACTAAGGCACTTCTAGCTATGACCGTCATGGTTCACAAAATTCCACTGGCGTGCAGAAAAACGACGAATACCGACGCCGGGGCGATATAGCGGATCAATATCCACCAGGCTCGCTGGGCCAGCCCTTTGCCGAGTGGCAGTTGTGCCTCTACGGTTTGCCTGTTCATGACCCAGCCGGCGAATAGCGCCATTAACACACCACCGATGGGCAGCATAATATTCGCCGTGACAAAGTCCACCAGTTCAAAGATCGTCTTGCCGAACCATTTGATCTCGCCCCAGACATTAAACGAATACACCGTCCCCAATCCCGCCAGCCAACATAACGAGCCGGCAATGGCGCAGGCCCTGAAACGGCTCATCTTCCACGTTTCCGACAACCAGGCGACGGCGGGTTCGATGAGCGAGATCGACGAGCTGAGCGCGGCGAAGAACAGCAAAACGAAAAACAGAGTACCGAAAAAGGCGCCTGCGGGCATTTGCCCGAAGGCAACCGGCAGGGTTTGAAATATCAGTCCCGGCCCAAGGGTAGGCTCGAGCTGATTGGCAAAAATGATCGGAAAGATGGCCATGCCGGCCAACAGCGCGATCACCGTGTCAGCCACCGCGATCCAGAGGGTGCTGCGGGCGATGGAAACGTGGGTGGGCAGATAAGAACCGTAAACCATGATAGCACCCATGCCGAGACTCAACGAGAAGAACGCTTGGCCCATGGCGATGAGCACGCTGTCCGCCCCAAGGCGGCTGAAATCCGGAGCGAATAAAAACTCAAAGCCTTGCCGGAAAGCGCCGGAATTCATGGCGTAACCCACCAGCAGTAGCAGAAGAATGAACAAGGCCGGCATCATGAACCGGGTACCTTTCTCCAGCCCGCCGCTCACGCCGAGGCTGACGATCCACAGGGTAACCGCCATGAACACGGTATGCCAGATCAAGAGGAATTGCGGCGTGGACTTGAACGCGCTGAAAACCTCGCCGGCTGCGATCGCACTGATGCCGACGAACGAACCAAGGGACATCTTGAGCACGTAGGCCATCGTCCAGCCGGCGATGACGCTGTAATAAGAGAGGATCAGGAACCCGGCGATCACACCGAGCCAGCCGACGTACCGCCATGCCGGCGTTGCGCCAATTTCGCCGGCCAGGATGAGCATGGTGTTGATCGGACTCAGGCGGCCCCGCTTGCCGAGCAGGATTTCCGCCATCATGATGGGAACTCCGATCGCAGCGACACAGGCGAGATAAATCAACACGAACGCACCACCCCCATTTTCGCCCGCGATGTAGGGGAATTTCCAGATGTTTCCCAGCCCGATGGCCGAACCGCTTGCGGCCAGAATAAAAGCCATTCTCGAGGTCCATTGAACACGCACAGGCTTCTCTGTCATGTCTGCTCCAATCTTCCGGCTAAATGATAGATTCAGCTAAATGCGGGCCCGCACGGCAAATGCGTTAAAATGGCTAAAAACCCGCTGCAGCGGCAGTCGCTCGATAATCATCCATGGCCAGCAAAAAAAATAAAAGCTCAGCAAACAGCTCCACCATCGCGCTGAATCGGCAGGCCCGGCACGACTATTTTATCGAAGAACGCTATGAAACCGGGCTGGTTCTCGAAGGCTGGGAAGTCAAAAGCGTGCGCGAGGGGAGAGTACAGCTCAAGGAAAGCTACGTCACGATCAAGAACGAGGAAGCCTGGTTGTTGGGCGCCCATATCTCGCCGCTGGCTTCCGCATCCACCCACGTACAGCCCGATCCGACGCGCACCCGTAAGCTGTTGTTGCACCGAAGCGAGCTGAAAAGGCTCATCGGGCAGGTAGAGCGCAAGGGTTATACCTTGATGCCGTTAGCGATGTACTGGAGCCGAGGACGCGCCAAACTGGAAATCGGGCTAGCCAAAGGCAAAAAGCTGCACGATAAACGTGCCAGCGAAAAGGAACGCGACTGGGATCGCGAGAAGCAGCGCGTGCTCAGGCAACATTGAAGTGCGCGTGAAATGCCTTGTACCTTCCGCGATGCGGCTTCCCCTCTCGATCGTTCTATTTTTCCAGATACTGCAGCTTGTCCGGCTTGCCATTCCACTCATCGGCATCAGCCGGCGCCGGCTTGACTTCCGTTATCGTCGGCCATTGTTTGGCCAGCTCGGCGTTGAGCTGAAGAAAGCGCTCCTGGCCTTCCGGCACCTCGTCCTCCGAAAAAATTGCATGGGCGGGGCATTCCGGCTCGCACAGCGTGCAATCGATGCACTCGTCGGGGTCGATAATCAACATATTCGGCCCTTCATGAAAGCAGTCGACCGGACAAACATCGACGCAGTCGGTAAACTTGCACTTGATACAATTTTCCGTCACTACAAAAGTCATCTTAAATATCCTGTCAGCTATTTACGTCGTAGTTGATATTCTTGGTTTTGGACAGACTTCCCTCGTCAGCGTTTCCTCGCTTAGCCTCGCAAAGGCTGGCCGGGGACTTCGGCTGGCGAACCCGCCTTTTATAGCAGCCATCAAGGCTTTTCCTCTCATATTGGTTCGGGCAGGAACGCTCGCTCTAGCAAGGATAAACCCACCTATTTTAACATGCCGACGATAAGCCTTGGCTGTTTCAAGCCTGGCTGGGATCCTGCTTTAGGAGAACCTATGGCGCCGGTTGATAGCTGTCGGCGCCGATCGCCTGTAGACCGGCCCTGGCGCACTCTTCATCCAGTGCCGCTCCGGGCGCGCCGCCGACGCCTATGCCGCCCACCATGTCATTACCGATCTTGATCGGAAAACCGCCTCCCAGCAGCAGCATCGACGCGTTGATATGCTGAAGTCCTTGTAGTTCGGGCGACTTGGCGACCAGGCCGGCAAGTTTTTGCGTCGGTTCGTGTAAGCTTGCCGAGGTATAAGCCTTACGCGTACTGCTGTCGATCGTTTGCGCGCCGGCGCCGTCACTCCGCACTAGAACCTGGAGAATGCCCGCTCGATCAACGACGGCGGCGCTGACTTTATAACCTGCGGCCTCACATTTTTTCTGCGCCTTGAAAGCGGCTTTCTTCGCCATTTCGAGCGGCAGCACTGTGATCTGTAGAAGACTATCTGCAGACC
>CADDZF010000092.1 GCA_902812445.1 Methylococcaceae bacterium
CGCCAACTGACCGCCGAAGATTTGGCCGCCATCATCACCAAGCGCCATCGTCTGCGCCAGCAGGCCAAGGAATCCCATGCCAGAAGGTCGATGGCGGCATTGGAATGAATCTGACAAAGTAGAATTAGCGAAGACCGCTTTTTCGACAAGTGCCACTTGAATCATCTTCTGAATCGTTTACACCGACCGCTTCTCCTGTGGCGGGAAGATCAGGAAAATCTCGAGCGAGATTCTTTATTTCATGACTGCCCTGGCCACATTTAAGGCTCTCGTAGAGCAAGCCCGTACGAGAGTACCAAGGACTCGGCAGGCGACAGGTCAGAACATAAGATCTTCAAGCGACAACAGCGTCCGCGCCACCTCTGCGATGCTCGTATTGCGGCTCATGGCCGTCTTGCGCAGCACCTGATAGGCCGCTTGTTCGCTCATGCCTTTGCGCTGCATCAATAGACCTTTGGCTCTTTCGATCAGCTTACGATCGGCCAACTGAGTTTTGGTTTCTTCCAGTTCGCGCTTGAGCGCCTGGAACTCCCGGAAGCGGGCGATCGCGACCTCGACGATGGGCATAATGCGATCCTGGCTGAGACCATCCACGACATACGCGCTGACGCCTGCCTGCACAGCTTGCCGGATGTAATCGCTGTCCCTTTTGCCTGAGAACAGGATGATCGGCTTCGGCCGGTCGCGGCTGATTTCGCGCATCTGCTCCAAGGTATCGCGGCTCGGCGCGTCCATGTCGATGATGATAATGTCCGGCTGCAGTCGCGCGACTTCGGCGGCGAGATCGGCATCATCGGCAATGCGCCCGATGACCCTGTGTCCCGCATCTTTCAAGGCTTGCTCGAGAATCGCGCCGCGTCCGAGGTCCTGATCGACCAGCATGACGCGCAGCCTCATGGCCGCCAAGGCCTGCGGTGCGGTTCATGGGTGCGCGTGCTGACCGAAGCCCCGTGCGGGAGGTCGAAAGGATGCCGGCGCGTCTGCCGTAGGCTGCTGACTTGATGAGCTTCCACGAACGCTTGTTGGTACGGCTATTGAGGATTCATTTCGACCAGGAGCGTCTTCAACTCTGGTATACACGAACCACAGTTGGTCCCGGCTTTCAGCAAGGCGCCGATCTGCTCCGGCGTCGTTAGAGCCTCATGCTGGATGGCCCGGCGCAACGTATTGAGTCCGACACTGAAACAGGCGCAGACGATTTTGCCCGCATCGTCTTCGCTGGACGCCGGCCGTCCGGCCAAAAGGCTCATTCGCGCCTGGTCCGGTAACCTCGGCAGTGCGAACAGCCCCGCCAGCCAGCTGCGGGCTGGCAGCTCGTAGCTCGGACCGATGAAAAGACAGCTCATGAGTTTACCGTCGCGCAAACGGGCGAAGCGGTAACGGCCTGTCCATTTGTCGGCATATTCGATCCATTCGTCTTCAGGACCTGCGAGCAGGGCTTTTGCCCGCTCAGGCCAGCTTTCCGGCGTCTTGTCGCCGGCCATTTCATAAAGCCAGTAGTCATCGCCGCGCACGGTGACGCAGTAATCGGCTTCGTCGATGGCCTGCCTCGTTCGCGACAGCAAAAAGCCGTGCCACGCCGGTTTGAACAGGCTAATGCTGACCGGTGTGTGCTTGGACTCCGGTTCGCCCGATACCGGATCAGTGACCGGATTGACCAGTGCATTGGCGAGCGCGCGTTTGGCGAACGGGCCGCTCCAGTGCATGGGCATGAACACCGAGCCAGGTCGTTGATCGGCACTGATGCGCGCACGCGCCAAGGCGGTTCCATAGCGGCTCTGCAAACGCACCAGCGCGCCGTCCTCGATGGCGTGACGGGCGGCGTCGCGCACATGCAGTTCGGCGTAAGGCTCGGTCAGGTGCTGGTTCAGCCGGGGGCTCTTGGCGGTACGGGTCATGGTGTGCCACTGGTCGCGAATGCGGCCGGTGTTGAGGATTAAGGGATATTCAGCGTCCGGCGCGTTTTCCGGCTTGCGCGCCGTCACCGCCAGCATCCGGGCACGGCCGCTGGCATAGCCGCCCTGGGCAAACAGGCGCGCAGTGCCGTATGGCGAATCGCGGTTGACCGGCCATTGGATCGGTTGCAGTGCATCGTATCCCGGGGCATCGAGTTCGGCCAGGGCGGAAATGTCGAACACACGCTGGCCCTCGTTGCGGAAACCGGATAGTCTGGCGTGCTCCCGGAAAATGGCAGCCGCAGAGTGGTACGGAAAAGCGTCGCCGAATCCCATACGGCGTGCGACTTCCGTGATCATCCACCAATCCTGACGTGCTTCCTCGGGCGCCGGCAAGAACGGTCGTTGGCGTGAAATGCATCGCTCGGAATTAGTCACGGTGCCGTCTTTTTCGCCCCACGCTGCGGCGGGCAGGCGCACGTGGGCAAATGGGTTGAGGTCGGTGCGGTCTTCGCAGTCGGAAACGACGGTGAACGGACAGCGCTCGAGGCCCTGCCGCACCGCTGTGGCATCGGGCAGACTCACCACCGGATTGGTCGCCATGATCCATACGGCTTTGATTTTGCCTTCACCGATCGCCCTGAACATATCGACTGCTTTGAGGCCTGGCTGTCGCGCCACGTTCGGCGCTCGCCAGAACTCGGCAACTTTGGCGCGGTCCTCCGAGTTTTCCAGGTCCAGGTGTGCAGCCAGTTGATTGGCCATTCCCCCCACTTCACGGCCGCCCATGGCATTCGGCTGGCCGGTGAGCGAGAAAGGTCCCATGCCGGGTTTGCCGATGCGCCCGGTGGCAAGGTGCACGTTGATAATGCTGTTGACCTTGTCAGTGCCGCTCGATGATTGGTTGACACCTTGCGACCAGGCGGTGATCACTTTGTCGGTGCGAGCGAACCACTGATAGAAGGTCGACACCTCTTCTTCGTTGACGCCGCATGTAGCGGCGACCGCCGGTATCGAAGCGCTCTCGGCTAGCGCTAGCGCGGCGGCGAAACCCTGCACATGTTGTTCCAGAAAGGCAAAGTCGAGTTTGTCCTGCCGCCGCAGAAAATTGAGCAGACCGTTGAACAGCATCACGTCCGTGCCGGGCTGAATGGGCAGATACAGATCGACCAGTTCATTGGTCGCCGTGCGGCGCGGATCAATGCTGACGACTTTGCCGCGTGGATTCTGGGCCTTGGCGTGCGTGATGCGCTGGAACAGGACGGGGTGGCACCAGGCGGTGTTCGAGCCCACCAGTACCCAGAGATCGGCCAGCTCCAGGTCCTCGTAGCAGCCGGGCACGCAATCTTCGCCGAACGCACGCTTGTAGCCGGCCACCGACGAGGACATGCACAGGCGGGAATTGGTGTCGATGTTCGCCGAACCGATGAATCCCTTCATCAGCTTGTTGGCGACGTAGTAATCCTCGGTCAGCAACTGTCCGGAGACATAGAACGCGACCGCCTCCGGGCCATATTGGCGGATGGTCGATTGAAAGCGATCCGCCACATGATCCAGCGCCTCCGGCCAGGTGGCCCGCCGCCCTTCGATTTCCGGATACAGAAGGCGCCCTTCCCGCGTCACGGTCTCTCCGAGCGCCGAGCCTTTGGAACACAGACGGCCAAAATTGGCCGGGTGCGCCGGATCGCCCTTGACCCGCACCGAACCTGCACCGTCGACTTCGGCGAGGACGCCGCAGCCGACGCCGCAGTAAGGGCAGGTCGTTCTTACAAGGGTTTCGTCAGGCATGGTGTCAGCCGGCTGTACCCGGCCCGGTGGGTGAATTCAGCCAAGGCTTGCCAAAGCCGGGAGCCAGAGTTAAGCGAT
Source organism: Methylococcaceae bacterium (assembly GCA_902812445.1). Lineage (GTDB taxonomy): Bacteria > Pseudomonadota > Gammaproteobacteria > Methylococcales > Methylococcaceae > CADDZF01. Next base: position 3,762 of record CADDZF010000092.1, read on the forward strand.
TCTCTGTTGTCCGCCATGGCGGTCCTCCGTTGATTGCTGCTGCTCTGTGTAAGATTTCCACTCCGCTGCCAGCTCCTTGGTGATTTCCAGCGCTACCTGTCCGTCTCGCACCTCGACGTGAAATCGCTTGGCGCAGCCGATATCGGGCGCCAGCGCTCGACCACTGTCGAGCTCGATGACCCAGGTATGCAGCGGACAGGTCACGTGCTTGCCGTGAACGATGCCTTGCGATAGGGGCCCGCCTTTATGCGGGCACCGGTCACGGAGGGCGAAGACTTCATCTGTCAGGGTGCGGAAGACCGCGATAGCGCCGCGCGGCGTCTCGATGGTGCGGGCTCCCTGACGGGGAATGTCGTCGAGAGAGCCGATAATGATCCATTCGGTCATGGCTTGTGCTCTACGTTAGACAACTCTTTTCAAGGGAATGAACCGTGGCCGATCGGCGCCTTTGGCGCGTTCCGCCCACGGGTCGATCTGGGCCCGTTTCTGCGACTCCAGGAAACGGCGATACAGCGTTTTGCGCCCGACCTCATCTTCCACGATGCGCTGTTTCACGTACGCCAGGCCGACGCGCTCGATCCAGGGCGCCGTGCGTTCGAGGTAGCGTGCTTCCTCGCGGTAGAGCTGCATGTAGGCGCCGCAATATTCCTTCACTTCTTCTCCAGTGCTGACCTTGCACAGGATGTCGGTTGCCCGGACCTTGACGCCGCCATTGCCGCCGACGTGAAGTTCCCAGCCTGAATCCACTGCGACGACCCCGAAATCCTTGATGGCAGCTTCGGCGCAGTTGCGCGGGCAGCCCGATACGGCCATCTTGACTTTGTGCGGCGTCCACGAACCCCAGGTCATCTTCTCCAGCTCGATGCCCATATGGGTTGAATCCTGCGTGCCGTACCGGCACCACTCCTTGCCAACGCAGGTCTTCACCGTGCGCAGCGATCTGCCATAGGCATGGCCTGACATCATCCCGTGTTTGCCGAGTTCGGCCCATACGGCGGGTAGGTCTTCTTTCTTGACGCCCAGGAGGTCGATGCGCTGGCCGCCAGTGATCTTGACCGTAGGGATATTGAACTTTTCGGCGACGTCGGCGATGGCGCGCAGATCTTTCGGGTTGGTCACGCCGCCCCAAATGCGCGGCACCACCGAATAGGTGCCGTCCTTCTGGATGTTGGCGTGCATGCGTTCGTTGACGAAGCGCGCCTGCGGATCATCGGCATAGTCGTGCGGCCACTGACAGAGTAGGTAATAATTTAGGGCGGGACGGCAGTGGTGACAGCCGTCCGGATTCTTCCACTCGAGATATCGCATGATTTCGGCGATGGTTCTTAGTCCGCTCTCGCGGACTGCCTGGCGGACTTCTTCGTGGGTGCAGTCGGTGCAGCCGCACAAGGCTTTCTTGCCGGGGCTGACCGAGTAATCGCCCACGATGCTGGCCAGGATCTGTTCGACCAGGCCCGTGCAGGAACCGCACGAGGACGAGGCTTTGGTATGGGCGCGCACGTCTTCCAGCGTAAACAGCTTCTTGGCCGTGATCGCCTTGACGATAGTGCCTTTGCAGACGCCGTTGCAGCCGCAAATTTCGGCCGTGTCTGGCAGCAGGGCAGCCTTGTTTTCACTGCCGTGTCCGGCGTCTCCGATGTGCGCCTCACCGAACAGCAGGTTCTCGCGCAGGGCCGAGACATCGGTACCGTCGCGCATGAGCTGAAAGTACCAGGCCCCGTCCACGGTGTCGCCGTAGAGTACGGCGCCCTTGATGCGGTTATTCTGCAGGGTGACCTTCTTGTAGACGCCGCGCGCCGGGTCCTGGAATACCAGGTCTTCGTGCTGATCGCCGCCCTGAAATTCGCCCGCCGAGAACAAATCGATGCCGGTGACCTTGAGCTTGGTCGAGGTCATCGAGCCTTCATAGCGGGAATAGCCGAGCTGCGCCAGATGGTTCGCGCACACCTTCGCCTGCTCGAACAGAGGCGCCACGAGACCGTAGAGCTGACCTCGGTGTTGCACGCACTCGCCGACCGCATAAATGCGTGGGTCGAAGGTCTGCATGGTGTCGCTAACGATGATGCCGCGCTCACAATGAATGCCGGCGCTCTTGGCGAGTTCGATGTTGGGCCTTATGCCAACGGCCATGACGACCAGATCCGCGGGGATCTCCCTGCCATCCTTGAAGCGTACCGCGCGCACCCGGCCCTCGCCCACGATCGCTTCGGTCTGCGCCTGCATCATGAAGTTGAGACCTCTGGCCTCTAGCGCCCGCTGCAACAGCCCAGACGCCGGTTTGTCGAGCTGGCGTTCCATCAGGCTGTCGAGAATATGCACGACCGTGACTTGCATGCCCTGTTTGCGCAGCCCGTTGGCGGCCTCGAGCCCGAGAAGTCCGCCGCCGATGACGACCGCGTGCTGATGGTTCTTCGCCGCCTCCAGCATGCGGCTGACATCCTGGATATCGCGAAAGCCGATGACGCCCTCGAGATCCTTGCCGGGAATAGGGATAATGAAAGGGTTGGATCCGGTAGCGAGGATGAGCCTGTCATAGTGGGCTTCGGTGCCGTCGTCCGCCCGCACGATGCGCTTCCTGCGGTCGATCTTGACGACTTTTTTGCCTTTGTGCAGCGTGATGCCATGCGCCGCGTACCACTCATCGGTATTGAGCATGATGTCGTCGATGGTTTTTTCCGCCGCCAATACCGGTGAAAGTAGGATGCGGTTGTAATTCCCATAGGGCTCAGCACCGAACACCGTGATCGCGTAGTGATCTCGGCTCAGTTTCAGCACTTCTTCCAGGGTGCGGACGCCGGCCATGCCGTTGCCGATGAGTACGAGCTTTTGTTTCATCATAAGGACCTCATGTGTGTAAGTGCTCAAGCATTGTATGTGCCATGGCGGATGCCTAAATCCACCTTGACGTTCAAGGGTTTCTGTTCGATGACAGCGAGCCAGGGCGGCTCCGCTTTCAAGGTTCCGTCGTCTGCCCGCTCAGGCGTCGGGACGGCGTTGGCGAGACTAATCAGCAGTAGCAACAGGAGAGCCAGCGCGACGACTTGCCAGAACAGTATCGGATTACGCTCATAGAGTGGGAGGGGCCGCCGGATGGTTTGCCCTCCCTTGGTGAGACCGTTTTCGAGCTCCAGGGAGAGTTCCAGGGCGTCGGCATAGCGTTCCTTCGGACTGAGGGCGAGTGCCCGGCCGAGCACCGCATCCAGCCAGACCGGGAGATCGGGGCGCTGGGCGGAAAGGCTGCGCCGCTTGTTGAAGCGGGGGCTCGAAAACGGCTCTATTTCGCCATAAGGGTAGCTGCCGCGCGCAAATAACCGGTACAGGGTGACACCCAACGCGAACACGTCGGTTGCGACAGTGCCGCGTTCGCCATTGAACTGCTCCGGCGCCATGTAGCTGGGTGTGCCGGGGATCGGTTCATCGGTATCTTCATCCCAGGCCGGCAAGCAGGCGACACCAAGGTCCAGCAGTTTCAGGCCGCCGTCCTCCTGCAGCAGAATATTGTCCGGTTTGATGTCACGGTGAACGATGCGGTAGCGGTGCAGAGTGTGGACCGCCTTGCACAGTTTCAGGGCAATCGCGATGCCGAATGCCAAATCGATATCGCCGGAGTGGGCGATTCGCCACTCTAGAGTATGTCCGGGATAGTAAGGCAGTACGGAATAGAGTCGCGTTTGCTGCCCCGGCGAAAGCTCGATGATCTCGGCGATCCATGGGCTGTGAACCCGCGCGCCGATCCATGCCTCCCGCAGAAAAGCGTTCTGGTATTCCCGCTCGCTGGCGATGCGGGGATGGGGAAACTTCAGAACGACTTCTTTTTCAGTGCGCTCATCGCGTGCCAAAAAGAGACAGCTGTAACGTCCGCTCGACAGTATTCTTTCCAGGCGAAAGCCGTCCACACTCTGGCCCGAAACGGGTAATTCTTCGATCGGCAAGACGTCAATGGTTTCCTGGAGCACTGGCCGACTCGCCGGCGGCAGTGCGATGACATCGAGGATGAGAGCAGTCATGTTGTCCTGACTTCCCTGTGCCACGGCTAGATTGACCAGCTTTTCAGCATCGCTGTCGGGGGACCTTCTCTCCAGCAGAAGCCGGCGTAGCTCGGCGTCCCGAAGGCTTGCATAAACTCCGTCCGAACAAAGCAGAAATCGGTCGTGGCGCTCCAGGGCATGCACGGCGTAATCGGCGCAGAGAGCAGGCTCGATGCCGACCGCCCGGTAGAGGATGTGATCCATGTCGGGGTGCTTGAACGTGTGGTCTTCGGTCAGCCTTTCAAGCTGTTCGCCGCGCAGCCGGTAGATCCGCGTGTCGCCCGCGTGGATCACGTGAGCCCGACGATTCCGCAAGATCAGCCCGCTGAAGGTGGTCGCCATGCCGGCCAAGCGTCCATCGCGCCGGCCGACCGCGTGGATCCAGCGGTTTGCCGATTCCAGACAGCGCGCGGCGAGTTGCTCTACGCCCAAGGTTTCCGGAAGGCTGTAATAAGCATCGAGAAAGCTCCTGATGCATATTTCAGCGGCCGTACGACCGCCGCGCACGCCGCCCATACCGTCGGCAATCGCCGCAACGGCTCCGCGCAGATCGAGGTCTCGCGCCGTTGGTACCGTGTAGCCGACATAGTCCTGATTGTCCAGACGACGTCCTTTCAGCGAGCAAAAGCCGGCCTGAATGACCAGTCGGTTTTGCCAGTTCACTGCATCTGGATTGCTCATGGCGGCGATGGCATTCATGTGCTACTACGCCTTAGACCTGCGCACCCGACACCGCGCCCCAAGTCGTGCGCCAGCGCTTCTTCACCCAAAAAAGGCCGAAGAGTCCCAACAGCGGGAGGCCTGCGAAAATACCGAAGCCACCCGTAAAACTATGCTGAACGGCCCATGAAATGCCGAGCGCCTTAGCCAGGAAAAATCCGCCAATACCGCCGGCTGCGCCGACGAGACCGGTCATCACGCCGATTTCGCCGCGAAAGCGCAGCGGCACCAGCTGAAACACCGAGCCGTTGCCCATTCCCAAGGCCATAGCGCCGATGAAGAAAATTGCGGTGGAGAACCAGGCGACAGGCGGCATTTCAAGAAGGCTCCAGCCGGCCACCTTGGCGTCCGTTATCTGGCCTACGTTGGGCGCCGGGCCTTCCGGCATGAGGGAGACGGTGAAATAGCTCAGAGATACCACCATGAACAGAATCTGCAAGGCCCGAATGCCGCCTATCCGGTCTGCCAACAGGCCACCGACGGGGCGGAACATGGAGCCTGCGAATACCACGATGGCGACCATCAGACCTGCGGCAATGCCGGAGACGTGATAATAATTGCTGAAATACAGCGGCAGAGCGTTACCCAGGCCGACGAAACCACCGAAGGTGATGGAATAGAAAAACATGAACCACCAGCAATCGGCATCCTTCAAGAGCGCGCCGTAGCTACGCAGGGTGACAGGCTTGCGTCGTTCCGGCGCGTCTTTCACCAGCACTGCGTAAATGATGAATACGAGCAACAAGGGGATCAGCAGAAAGCCGAATACCGTTTGCCAGCCGAACCGCTCTGCGAGCCAAGGCACGATCATCGAATCCAGCACCACGCCCATGTTGCCGGCGCCGGCGACGCCCATCACGACGCCTTGGTAGTGAGGTGGATACCAGCGGCTGGCCTGTGGCAGCGCAACGGCGAAACTGGCGCCGGCGACGCCCAGTATCAGTCCGAGAATTTCGACTTCCAGCTTCGAGTGCAGCCCGAATAGGCACACGTAAGCCATGCCCAGCATGACGATGACCTGGGCCATCAGGCCGGTTCGCTTGGGGCCCAGGTGATCGGCCAGCATGCCGAGCGGAATGCGCAGCGCTGCACCGCACAGGATCGGGATGGCGACGATGGTGAATTTTTCTTCGAGGGCCAGTCCCAGGTCTTTGCTGATGTAAAGGGAGAGTGGCCCCAGCATGACCCAAACCATGAAAGACACGTCGAAATAGAGAAACGCCGCGAAGAGAGTCGGCCAGTGGCCTGCCTGTTTGAATTGTTTTAGGTTCATGAGCGATTGCCTAGACGTTTTTGATTGAAGGGTGAATGGAGTAAATAGGAGCAGGGTGGTGATGCGCATCGGCTGTAATCGAAATGCCGCGCCAGCCCGATTAACGCAGGTTCCAACCGGAGACCCGTGATACCGATGATGAAAATGGCTAGGATGATGTGTTCTACGTTGAGATCGTTGCATTCGCCCCATTCCCAGAAGCCGATGCCGGCGCCGCATTCTTGATCAGGTAAAGGCAATGACGTCTGCGCGGGAACCGATTCAGGCATTGCAGACCGAGAGGTCCTGCAGCGCAATCTGTAGATTTTTCACCTGAAAACTTCCCAAATACGCCAGCACGGCCGACGGATCGTACTGTTTGCCGTCGAAGAAGCGATCGCAGCCCATGGTGATCGGCTGCGTGGCTGTCTCCAGTAACCACGGCCCCTCGTGCGTACCCTCCGTTTTGTAATCCACGGTTGGACAGGGAATGCCCAGTTCGCCTGCGACTTCACGGTAGATATCGGATCGGTAAACGGTGGCGGCCGCTTGCCGGATATCGATCACCCGGTCGATTTGTCCCCAGCGATACATCTGGGTGATGAACCATTCCGCGTGCGAACGCCAGGGAAATGTGGCGCCATAGCGATAAAACACATTAAAATCAGGTAGCGATCTCGGCTCTTCCGCCGCCGCATATTTGAATGTGCCGGTGATCGACATGTTCACGACCTCGACCGGTGCAGGCACATAGTCATTGGCGGTGAGGATGTCCACGACCTCGCTGCGGTGTTCCGGCTGGTCCATCCATTGGGCGGTTTCGATCAGCGCCATAATAGTGGCTTTGTGCGCTGCAACGTTCCGCTCCGCCCAATCGAGATTGACGCCGAACACCTTTTCGGGCTTGTTGTTCCAGATCTCATAACTGGTGATGACCGTACGTCCAATGCCTTCCAGGACCGCTCGCGCATTCCACGGCTCACCAACGCAATAGCCGACGATGTGTTTGGCGCGCAAATTTTCGACCATCTGCAGCGGCGGGATGACGACGAGGCGAACGTCCTCGTCCGGATCGATGCCGGCGGAGGCCATCCAGTAGCGGATTTCATAGTTGTGGGTGGAGACCGGAAAGACCATGGCAAAGCTCATCCGTTGCTTGCCCTGCGCCTTGTCGATGTCGATGACCTTTTTCAGGGCACGGGCCGTCATAGGCACCTCTTGTGCGGCCTCCGGATCGGCTTCCAGCATACGCTCGTAAAGCTCGGTCGAAACCGTCACGCCATTACCGTTGAGGTCCATCGAGCAGGCAGTGATCATGGGCTTGCAGATAGCGCCTATGCCCAAGCTCGCGGCTATCGGCATTGCAGCCAGCATATGCGCGCCGTCCAGGGCACCGACAGCCACTTTGTCGCGGATATTGGCCCAGGACGCTTCTTTGGAGAGCGTGACGTCGAGGCCGAATTTGCGAAAGCATCCACGCTCCAACGCCACGGCCAGCGGAGCGCAATCGGTCAGCGGTATGAAGCCAAACTTCAGTGAGATCATCGTTAGGAATACCGTAGCGCCCAGTGTTCAAGCGGCCAGATGCGCTTGGCTTAATCGGGCTTTAAGTATTTTTTGGCAATAAAAAAACGTCTAGCAATCACCACACACGTGAGGATCACAAGACGCCGTTGTCTTTATTCGTTTGCCGCCGTTGGCAAAACAGTCAAGTCGATTTTATTCAAGCATCCATTATGCCAGGCGATTTTATATTTCCATTAGTTATTAAAAATAAAGGTTTTTTATGCTATGGGAAGCGAACTCGCAAGAGCGCACTCTGTAAATAGCGCACCGTTTTCATACCGAATCTGACAGTTATGCTCAAAAATGGAGCATGAAGGCCATGCTTTACCGCAATCACAAGAAGCTAAAGCGTTGGCCTTGAGCCATTGAGCTCTCGTCGCGTATTCCAGATACGTCGCTGAACGACAAAGCAGGCGCTTGGTAAGGAAGAAAACGATGAGTCCGGTCAACTGGATCGCCAACGATGATTTCGAACTCAGCGTATGTGGACAAAGAGCAAGGTAAAACTGGCCCTACCCGGCACGCTAGGCGTTTCATCACCCCAGGCGCTTCGCACCATGGGGTTAAGGGAAGCCGGGCTTCTTGGCGCTCAGCAGGGCCACCTCGGCGCCCAAGGCCTTAGGCGCCGGGTGAAGGCGATCATCGTCTCGGTCTCGCCGGAGCCCGAGATGATGAGCTGCATAGGGATCGCCTCAAGCCGCAGCGGCCAGTTCGCAGATCTCGCGCGCCGCCTCGGCCGGGGAAG
>CADDZF010000093.1 GCA_902812445.1 Methylococcaceae bacterium
ACAAAACCCACTGGCATGAATTCAGAATCCGGCGAACGGAGCAATCCCGCACTAGCATCTCGCCGGCTCTGCCGGCGCCGACAACGAGGGTCCGCTTGCCGCTCGCCAGCACGCTGCCCTGGTCCTTATACATGCGGTAAAGCAGGCGCGGCGCCGTGAGCAGGAATAACAGCAGAACCGAATAGAGCGGAATGACCGAACGCGGAACGCCGTGTAGACGGTTGAACAGGAACAGCACCACCGCGATGGTCAAAATCCCGAAAACGACGGCTTTCCCAATCTTGATCAGATCTGGCATCGAGGCGAATCGCCAGACTCCCCGGTAGAGCCCGAAATATCTGAACAACACCGCCTGCAGCAGCATGACGATCGGGAGGCATTGCAAAGACACGCGAAATTCCAGAGCGGGCAGCATGGCCAGATTGAACCGCAGCCAGTAGGCGCCCAGCCAGGCAAGGGGCACCATTGCCAGATCGTGCAGAAAAATCAAGGTCCGTAGTCGAAACAATTTGCAAAATCCCTTAGTTTGACGGAAAGCCCGTTTCTGCAGGCGACCGGCCCGCATCGAACGTGAGCGCCAGCACAATCAGAGGCGCATAGGCGGCCGCCAGACAAACTACGGCCCAGCGCGGCCAGTATAGCGAGCACAGCGCCCAAGGTAGCAGCCAGGCGACGTTGATGGCCGCTACCGCGAGGGTCACTTTCTGGTGGCTTTTGAGTTTTAGCGCTGCCTGCTGATAGGCATGACTGCGATGCGCTTCATACCAGCGCCGGCCACTCAGCAGACGCCGAAGCAAGGTCAGCGTTGCATCGACTAGAAAAACGCCCAGCAGAATAAGCCAAGCTATGAGACTGATCTGGTTTTCGCGCACCGTGACGATGACCACCACGGCCAAAGTGAGTCCCAGGAAGCCGCTGCCCACATCACCCATAAATATTTTGGCGGGTGGCCAGTTCCATACCAAAAAACCTGCTGTGGCTGCGGCCAGTGTCAGCAATAACAGCCCGCTATCGGACGGCCGGCCCGCTTCCGGTGGAACCAGAACAATAAGCGCACCCACCATGGCGACAAACAAGGTCTCGACGCCGGCGAGGCCGTCGATGCCGTCCATAAAATTGAACAGGTTCAACATCCAGACGATGAACAGGCAGGCAAGTGCAGCGCCCGGCCAGCCCGATAGCGAGGTGCTGGAGCTGATCTGCAGCGGTTCCAGACCCCCCAGCCAATAGAGCGACCAAACCGCCGCCAGGAGATGCACGAGCATTCTCCAACGCGCTGAGATATGGCCATGATCATCCCAAAAGCCGACAGCGGCCACCGCTAAACCGCCGCCTGCCAGCGCCAGGAAAACATCCGGCGAAAGACGCTCTGCCATCAGCAGCCACGCCGCGGCCAACAGAAAGGCCGCAACGATCCCCACACCTCCACCCCGCGGGGTGGGCGTCCGGTGCGAGCTGCGGGCGTTGGGAATATCGATCAGGTGCTTGAGGGCATAAGCGCGCACGAGACCCGTCAGGGCGGCCGCAACGATCGCGGGCAAGGCCAAAACCATCAGATCGAAGGACACGCCAACAGATCCCGGTAGATCGCCAGTGTCTCTGCGATCACCCGCTCGACGGCAAATTCCCGTACGGCGATTGCGCGGCCGCATTGCCCCATCGCTCGCCTGAGTTCCGGGCTCTCGATCAAACACCGCAGCGCAGCAGCCAGCGCGTCTGCATCGCGCGGCGGGACTAGCAGGCCGTTTTCACGATGGCGCACGATTTCACGACAGCCCGGCACGTCAGCGGTTACGATCGGTCGTCCACAGGCTGCCGCTTCCGTCAAAGCTTTCGACAAGCCTTCGCCATAGGACGGCAGGCAAACGATATGCGAAGCGGCGAACACGTCCGCCATATCGTTGCGGTATCCCCACCACTCGACGACGCCGGTCTCTTTCCACCGCTGCAGCTGAGCGACCGCAATCGCGGCGGGATTATCCGGGTCGCTGTCGCCGACCAGGGCAAAGCGGGCTTTGATTCCCGCTGCTCGGAGCGTTGCGGCTGCCGCGACAAACTCGCCAACGCCTTTATCCCAGAGCATCCGGCAGGGAATGACGACCAAAGGCGGGCCGGAAGCCTCCGGTCGCGGGCAAAACTCATCCATCGAGACACCCGATCCCTTGATCAGCGCCGCTTGTTCCGGCAGTATAATGCGCGTCCGGATAAACAAAGCCTGATCATCGGGATTTTCGAACACGACCCGGCTATTGGAATGCTTCAGCGCGAGACTATACAACCGTTTCACCACGCGCCTGATGAGGGCAGCCCGCCAACCTTTGGCCATGAACACGTAACCCAGGCCCGTCACCCCGGTAACCGCCGCGGGCGGCTTGAGGAGGCGCGCGGCAATCCCGCCATATAGATTCGGCTTTATGGTCGCATGATGCACCAGGTCGGGACGCAGCCGCCGGTAGAGCCGCAGCAACGCGATGAACGTGCCGATTTCCTTGACTGGATTCATACCGCGACGCAAGATCGGAATGGGATGCAGCCGCAGACCCGCTTCGCTGATACGGCTTACCGATCGGTTCTCGGGTGCGGCCACGTGTACTTCATAGCCCGCCGCCATTGCCCCCTTCGCCAGGGCAAGTCGGTGAGACAGGAAGAACGGGGCGTCGTTGATGACATAAAGGATGCGACGCGGAGAGGTCGTTTGTTTAACGTGGACCACAAAAACGCAAGAGATCGATTAAGAAAGGTCAATTTAAGGAAATATTCCCCCAAAATGCAAGCCGGAGATGATTTTCGATGTGGATCGATTGAAACATTGCGGGTGATAACAGCCCCCCGATAGACTTGGAGAGCCTTCGCTGCCGCGGGCGAACGGCCCACTGGGATAGGGTTCAAATGAGCGATGATCGCACACCGCCACGCGAAAGAAAGGGAGCGGCCTGGTTAGCTGCTCCCCAAGATGAAGAGGAAGATATAGCGCATCAGCTTCCAGCGTCGGTTATTAACCCGGCCCCTAAATAGGCCGGGTTAATCCGGGTCAGGGATGCCCGGCGCGGCGCCAAGCCGCGTGAGCCAAGGCCGGGCGTGTACCGGCCTTGGCGATGGCCCGAAATACCAGGAGGCTATTTTCGGGCCGGAATAATAGCTTAGCGAAAATCACCCGCCCTTAAAGCTTGCGGAGTAGTCTAACAAGCCGAACAGCGCCGGAAATGCGACAAATTGTCGCGATCCATCCTCAGTCATTCACTTGACAACCGCTTTGATATGGTTCCTTTGAAACGCCAATGAACGAAGCCACGCTGGCCGCACCGGATGCTTCCGCCCGCAAGAACCTCAGATGGCTGTTCGTTCTGCGCAACCTGATGATCAGCACCGATGGCCTGATCTTCCTGATCAGCGTTTACGGGCTCGATATTCCGCTGCGCGAACCGCCCTTATGGGGAATCATCGCCTGCATCGTCCTGTTCAACTGGGTGACCTGGGTGCGGCTCGACGCCTCCCATCCGGTTTCCGAGGCAGAGCTTTTCGTGCAGCTGACTTTCGACGTGCTGAGCATCACCGCGATTTTGTACTTCACCGGCGGCGCCACCAACCCCATTGCCTGGTTCTTCCTGTTTCCGCTCATCATTGCCGCGACCGTATTGCCGCAATCCTACACCTGGTACATGGTCATTCTGGCTTCGGCGTGTTATACGGTCCTGATCGGCTATTACGTTCCACTACCCGCGTTGAAGCCCGGCTACGGCGTCCCGCCCGCCATGCAGGTGGTAATGACGGAACACCATCACCTCGAACTCCACGCCTTCGGCATGTGGTTCGGGTTCGTGTTCAGCGCGGTCCTGGTCGCCTACTTCGTCGTCGAAATGGCGAACACGCTGCGCGAGCGCGAGCGCAAGCTGGCGGAGGCGCGCGAACGGTCGCTCCGCAACGAACGGGTGGTGGCTCTCGGAACGCTGGCCGCCGGCGCCGCGCACGAAATCGGCACGCCCCTGGGCACCATGGCGATCCTCATCCATGAACTCGAGCAGCAATTCGCTGAAGCCGAATCCCGGGAATTACACGAAAAGATGCGCATTCTGCATGAGCAGGTCTGCCGCTGCAAGGAAGCGCTGTCGGTCCTGTCGGCCTCGGCAGGCGAAATCAGGGCCGAGGCCGGACACGCCATGCCGGTCGCAGGCTATCTGGACGAAGTGGTACGCCAGTGGAAGCAGCAGCGTCCCGAGGCGAGGCTAGCCTTTCAAAAGGAGGGGAGCGAACCCATACCCTGTATCCTGGCGGAACGCTCCTTGACCCATGCACTGATCAATATACTGAATAACGCCGCCGATGCATCGCCCACGGATATCGAGCTGAACGCGCGCTGGAGCCCGCGCGAGCTGAAAATCGAGATCATCGACCGCGGGCCCGGCATCGCGCCTGCCCTTTCCGCCAGCCTCGGCAAGACCCCGGTTTCGACGAAAAACCATGGACTGGGCGTCGGTCTGTTTCTGGCGCATGCCACGGTCGAGCAATTGGGAGGCCGGATCGAAATGTTTCCCCAAGCCGAAGGGGGCACTTGCACGCGCATCCTGGTGCCTTTGCTGTCATCAGAAGAGCATCCATGAACAGAACTCCGCTCTCTTCGCCATCCGAACGACCGCGTCTATTGCTGGTAGACGATGATCCCACCTTCTGTTCGGTCCTGCAGCAAGCCTTGGAGAAGCGCGGTTATGAGACGCTCGTTGCGCATGACGTCGCGCATGGCGCCGCGCTGGCCGAAAGCATGGAGCCTGAATACGCCGTGATCGATCTGCGCCTAGGGCCCGAGTCCGGGCTCGTCCTGGTCAAGCGCCTGATCGAACTGGACAACAACACCCGAATCGTCGTGCTGACCGGCTATGCCAGCATCGCGACCGCCGTCGAAGCGATCAAGCTGGGCGCCACCCATTATCTGACCAAACCAGCGGACGCCGACGAGATTGTCGCGGCATTGCACAAGGATCGGGGCGATGCGACGGTCGAAATCAAGGAGCGGCCTTTATCGGTCAAGCGCCTCGAATGGGAACACTTACAGAAAGTGCTGGCCGCGCATGACGGCAATATCTCGGCTGCCTCCCGCGCGCTCGGCATGCACCGGCGGACGCTGCAAAGGAAGCTCGAGAAACGGCCGGTCAAGGAGTGAGAATCATTGCTGCCTGGCGCGGTCTAAGGGTTTACGTACGGGCCGCGGCGTCGACCAAAGAGAGCGGACGTTTAGCTGCCGGCCAGCCTCAGGCTGGAGGGAATTTGCGCAGGGAGCGATAAAACCGCATTATTCATGAATCCACGAGAAAAAAGGAGAATGGAATTATGTACCTGAAGCAGAAAAAAGACGGGCATTTGGTTGAAGTCTTGAGTCTCAACGACCTGTTCAATCCGGTACACCCAAACCTGGTCGGCCGGCTGCACCATGGCGAGGAGATGCAGGACCCGGAGAAATTCGCCAAGGCGGAGCTAGTCTTCCCGTCCGGCGAAGAACTGCCGCGTTGCTGGTTGGACGTTCATTATCGGGATAAGGAACTTCACAAAAAATAAGCGCTGCGAAAGCCGCCTCGATACTCGGTTCGCACGACCACCGCCCACCCGGCAGGGAGAATCAGCCGGAAGCCAGGCGGTGCGCCTGCCGCGTCGTTTCCGGCAAGCGGTAGCGCCCGGTGCAGCGCATGACAAACTCGATTGAGGTTTCCAGGCTGATGCGGTGCCCTGGCGAGACGAATACCGGACTGACCCGCTCGCGCGTGCGCAACACCGCGCCGATGGTCTCCTCGCCATCCATCAGTGGCGTCCAGGCGCCGCGCTGATCGGGTACCGGGGCGTGGCGCCCGCACAGCCGCGTCTTGCCGACGCCGATCGCCGCGATGTCCGTCAACAAGCCAAGGTGGGATGCGATGCCCACACGCCGTGGATGCGCATAGCCCTGGCCGTCGACCAGCAATAGGTCCGGTGCCTTCGTCAGTCGTTCCAGCGCGAGCAGGATCGCCGGGATCTCGCGGAACGAGAGCAGGCCGGGCACATAGGGAAAACTGGTCGGCCTGCGGGCGACCGCCTGTTCAATCAACTTAAGATCGGGAAAGGCGAGCACCGCCACCGCTGCGCGGGTGATCCTGCCCCCCTCTTCAAACCCCACGTCCACACCGGCCACGCGGCTGATGCGGTCGGGGAGCTCATCGTCCACCCGAACATAAACACGCAGCCGGTTCTGGAGCGCGATGGCTTCTCGTGGAGAGACCTGCCCGGGATGGAGGTGGTGCAATTCCAGTTCCAACACAGGCTCCGGCTAACGACCTGGAGGTTGTACGCTTCGCGGAGAATGCAGCCTCGGGGCATTGCGGGCGCACATCAATGTCTGCAGCCTGATTCCCGCTTGGCCTGCTGCCACAATTCATCTAGCTCTACCAGCGTGCAGTCGGCGAGTTTTCTGCCGCCCGCCGCGAGCTGGCGCTCGATATACTGAAATCGCTGGATGAACTTGCGGTTGCTGGCCATGAGGGCCGTTTCAGCATCAGTTTGGAGATGGCGCGCTAGGTTGACGGTTGCAAACAATAAATCACCGAGTTCTTCGCGAACCTGCCGCCCATCGCGCGCGCGATGCGCCTCCTTGAGCTCTGCAAGCTCTTCCTCGAGCTTGGCGAACACGCCTTCTATTTCGGTCCAGTCGAAGCCGTGCCGCGCGACCCGTTGCTGGATTTTTTCCGCCTGCATCAGGGCCGGCAGACCGCCGGCGATGCCGTCCAAAACGCTGCTCGGCCCATCGCTCGGGGCCTTTGCCCGCCGCTCCTCGAGTTTGGCCTGCTCCCAGGCGTGACTGCGCTCTTCGTCGCTAGCGCAGCGGGCGCCGGCGAATATCTGTGGGTGGCGCCGGATAAGTTTGTCGCCCACCGTTTCGGCCACCTTTTCGAAATCAAACAAGCCTCGTTCCTCCGCCAGCCGTGCATGTAACACGACTTGCAGCAAAAGGTCGCCGAGCTCCTCGCGCAGCTCCTCGAAGTCGCCACGTTCGATCGCGTCCACCACCTCATAGGCTTCCTCAAGGGTATACGGAGCCAGGCTGCTGAAGTCCTGCCGCAAATCCCACGGGCAACCGCGCTGCGAATGGCGCAGCCGCTCCATGATTCGCAGCAGCCGCCGAGTATGGCGCATGCTCAGAAGCTGTAGCCGAAGTCGTCGCGGAAACGTTCCCGGAACGATTCCATAGAAAAGGAATGGTTTTGCGTACCATGGGCCTCGACCTTGATGGCACCCATCAGCGCGGCGATGCGGCCGATAGTCTTCCAGTCGAGGCCCTCGATCAGGCCGTACAATAAGCCGGCACGGTAAGCGTCGCCGCAGCCGGTAGGATCGAGCACCGCGTTGGGTTTGGCGGCCGGAATCTGGTGGCAGGTGTTTTCAGCGTGGATCAACGAGCCATTGGCGCCCTGCGTGACGATGAGCGCATCCGCGCGCTCGGCGATTTTCGCGGCCGTCAGGCCGGTACGCTCCTGCATGAGCCGGACCTCATAGTCGTTTACCGTCACCCAAGTTGCCAATTCGAGAAACCTGAGCAGTTCCTCTCCGCTGAACATCGGCATGCCCTGACCGGGATCGAAAATGAACGGGATGCCTGCCTCGGCGAACTGCTCTGCGTGCTGCAGCATACCATCCTTGCCGTCGGGCGCTACCATACCGATGCGTACGCCGCGTCCGAGCGGTACCCGCTGTAGATGCGAGAGCGACATGGCGCCGGGATGAAAGGCGGTGATCTGGTTATCGTCCATGTCGGTCGTGATGTAGGCTTGTGCGGTATACGCATCCTCCATGACGCGGATGAAGTCCTGGCGAATACCGCAGTACCTCATCCATTGCGCATAAGGTTCGAAATCCTTGCCTACGGTCGCCATCGGCAGCGGTTCACCCCCCAGAAGCTTGAGATTATAGGCGATGTTGCCGGCGCAGCCGCCGAACTCGCGGCGCAAGTCCGGCACCAGAAACGAGACGTTCAGGATATGCACCTGCTCCGGCAGGATGTGATTTTTGAAGCGGTCTTGGAACACCATGATGGTGTCGTAGGCGATGGAACCACAGATTAGAGCGCTCATCGTTGTCTTTCCTTCTCATTCAGAACAAAACCAACAGCCAGACCAGGCCGGCGAGCAAGAGCGATAGAAACACCGCCGCCGAGCCGATGTCCTTGGCACGGCCCGATAATTCGTGGCGTTCGGAGCTGATGCGATCGACCACGACCTCGATGGAGGTATTCAGCAATTCGATGATCAGAACCAGGATTACGCTGCCGATCAGCAGCGTGCGCTCCAGCCCCGTAGCGCCGAGCCAATAGCCCAGAGGCGTCGTGACCAACACCAACAATGCCTCCTGCCGAAACGCCTCCTCGCTGTTCCAGGCTGCCTTGAGTCCCGCGAGCGAATTGAAAAACGCCGCATAGATACGCGCCAGCCCGGTTTTGTTTTGTCCGGCCATGATGACGACCCGAATCTACCGCTTAAAGGTGAGATTCAGTTCTCTCGCTGCCTTGACTTCATCGAGCCTGCGTACGGGCGTCGTGTGAGGGGCCTCGCGGACCGTCTCGGGGCAGGTTTCCGCCTCTTGCTTGATGCGGATCATGGCCTCGATAAACCCATCCAGTGTCTGTTTGCTTTCGGTCTCGGTCGGCTCGATCAGCATACATTCCGGTATCAGCAGCGGAAAGTAGGTAGTCGGCGCGTAAAAACCATGGTCCAGCAGCCGCTTGGCGAAATCCAGCGCCGTCACCCGCCTTTCCTTGGCCATCGCTTTAAAGCTCAGGATGAACTCGTGGCTCGCGCGGCGATCCGGAAAGGCGGCGCTAAACCCCGCATCGATCAGTTTTCTCAGCAGATAATTGGCGTTCAGCGTGGCAAACTCGGCCACTCGCCGCATGCCTTCGCACCCCAATAAGCGCGCGTAGACATAGGCGCGCAGTAAGACGCCTACGTTGCCGGCGAACGCGGTCAAGCGGCCGATACTGGCGGGGGCGTCTCGTTCGCTTAACCAGCGATACTCGCCGGCCTCCTTGGCCACTAACGGTAGCGGTAGATACGGCAACAGTTTTTCGCTGACGCCGACCGGCCCGGCGCCCGGTCCACCGCCGCCGTGGGGCGTGGAAAAAGTCTTGTGCAGATTGAGATGGATGACGTCGAAACCCATATCGCCAGGCCGCACCTTGCCGAGGATGGCATTCAGATTGGCGCCATCGTAGTACAAGAGTCCGCCGGCCGCGTGAACTGTAGCGGCGATTTCCTCGATCTGCAGCTCGAATACGCCGAGAGTCGAGGGATTGGTCAGCATGATACCCGCGGTACGAGGGCCGACAGCCCGTTGCAAGACATCCATGGCGACATTGCCGTCTCTGTCGGTCGGAATTTCGCGCACGCGGTAACCGCACATGACAGCCGAAGCCGGATTGGTGCCGTGCGCCGCGTCCGGTACGAGAATCTCCTCGCGTGCAACATCCTCGCGCGCCTCGTGATAGGCGCGCATCATCGCCACGCCGGCGAATTCGCCCTGCGCGCCCGCCGCCGGCGCCAGCGACACGGCCCGCATACCGCTCACCTCTTTGAGTATTTCCTGCAAATCGTACAAACAGGCGAGCAATCCCTGTCCGGCCACCTCCGCCGCCATCGGGTGCATGCCGAGAAACTCGGGCAGTTTCGCCAGCGTGTTGCACACCCGGGGGTTGTATTTCATGGTACAGGAGCCGAGAGGATACAGCTGCGTATCGATGGAATAATTCAGTTGCGAGAGCTTCGTGTAATGGCGGACGACGTCCAGCTCCGACGCTTCCGGCAAGGGCGGTGGAACGCGTCGCCTCAAGTGCTCGGGCACCGCGCTGATATCGTCTGCGCTGGAGGGAAGTTGTGCGTTGGCCGTGCGGCCGGGACGGGAATGGTCGAAAATCAGCATGGTGATGGCTGTGCGGATTGAAAAAGCGTAAGCGATCTTGGCAAAGGAAGCTCACGAGCGGTGGCTCGCTCGGCGGGAAGATTCATGCGGTCAGAATGGCTCTCAATGACGCGGCATAGGCTTCGATGTCCTCGGTGGTTCGGGTTTCCGTCGCGCACACCAGAAGCGCCGGTCCGAGCTCGGGATAGTGCCGGTTGAGATCATAACCGCCCAAAATACCCTTCTCCGCCAGCCGGGCCAGGACTTGCTCCGCGGGCTGGGAGAGGCGGACCACGGCTTCGTGGAAGAAGGCTCCATCAAATAATCGGCCGACACCCGGAATCGTCTCCAAGCATTCCACCAGTCTTCTGGTGTTGCCATGGCAGCGGCTGGCGACGCGCCTGAGCCCGGTCGGGCCGAGCAGGGACAGATAAATCGTCGCCGCGGTGACCAGAAGTCCCTGGTTGGTGCAGATATTCGACGTCGCTTTGCCGCGCCGGATATGCTGTTCGCGCGCCTGCACGGTCAACGTAAAGCCCGCTTTGCCAGCACGATCCGTGGTCATGCCGACAATGCGGCCGGGCATCTGGTGAATATAATCCTTACGGCAGCACATGAAGCCGAAATAAGGCCCGCCCGCTGATAGCGGTACGCCCAGAGGCTGGCCTTCGCCGCAGGCGATATCGGCGCCGCGCTCTCCCCATTCGCCCGGCGGCTTGATGAGCGCCAGCGCCGTCGGATTGACCACGGCGATGGTCAGCGCATCATTCTGTGCGGCCCAGTCGGCGAGTGCGTCGACGTCTTCAAGGGCCCCGAAGAAATTAGGCTGCGGGATGACCAGCGCGGTGACGTCTTGACCTGCCCAGGCCGCCAGTGTTGCCGGTGCGATGCGGCCGCTGTTCTGCTGATACGGCAGTTCGATGAGTTCGATCCGCTGATGCTTGACTACGGTCTTCACCACCTGGCGGTAAACGGGATGCACGGTCTTTGGCAGGAGAATCCGGCGCGCTTTCGACTTGCGATTCGCCCGCACCGCCATCAGCACCGCTTCTGCCAGCCCGGACGCGCCATCGTAGAGCGAGGCGTTCGAGATATCGAGACCGGTTAAACCGGCCATCATGGTCTGATATTCGTAGAGCAGCTGCAGCGTGCCCTGGCTCGCTTCCGCCTGGTAGGGCGTGTAGGCACTGTAAAACTCGCCGCGCGTGGCGATTTCCCAGACCGCCGCCGGAATATGGTGCTCATACGCGCCGGCGCCGGCAAAACAAAGGAGGTTGCGGTTCTTCGCTGCCAACTCCATCACCAGGCGGATGACTTCCATTTCATTCATGCCCGCCGGCAGGCGGACTTCTGCGCTGGAGCGAAGGTGCGGCGGAATCTCGTCAAACAGCTCCTCAATCGATGTGGCGCCAATGGCGGCGAGCATCTCGCTGACGTCTTCTACGGTATGGGGAATGAACGGCATGACTGCTGTGTTAAGGGTTTATCTGACGTTGCCGCGGGTCCGGCAACTTGCGGAGAAAAGCCGAATGCGCCGAAACGTTGAGCTCATTGTTCGCTCTCGGCCAGGGCCCGGTAGGCCGGGGCATCGAGCAACTGGTCCATTTCCGCAGCATTCGCCGGCTCGATGCGGAATAGCCAGGCGGCGTAAGCGTCCGCGTTGACGGCCTCCGGGCTATCGGCCAGTGACGTGTTGACCGCAGTGATCTCGCCCGAGATCGGACTATAGATATCCGAGGCGGCTTTGACCGATTCGACGACCGCGCATTCCTCGCCCGCGCGCACCTTGCGGCCCATCTCGGGCAGCTCGATATAGACCACATCGCCGAGCAATTCCTGGGCATGGTCCGTGATGCCGACGCTCACCGCGCCATCGGGTTCCAGCCTGGCCCATTCGTGCGTCTTGGCGTACTTCAGATCATCCGGCAAATGGCTCATCGCGGCGCTCCTCTGGGTTTATTGGATAGG
>CADDZF010000094.1 GCA_902812445.1 Methylococcaceae bacterium
ACCGCGATCAGCGGAATGCCGAGCACACACAGGAAAAACCCGGACAAGGCATCGATGCGCACGTGCCAGGACAGAAAAGGCAGTCCCAACGGCAGCGTGTCCGTGAGGACCCTACCGGTGGCCAGGGCAACAGAGCCCCCGAGCACCGCTGCGGTACCAGACAAACCCAAAAGGATGAACGAGACGGTCCGCAAAAAGCGCGGAAAAACGCTTGGCGCAAACTGGCGCTCAATTTGCGCTGACAGGCCTTTAGGGTAACGCTGCGCTAATCGAAATAGCTGGACGCGACATCCGGCGCCCAGCGCGACCAAGCTTGAGAGCAAAGCGGCCAGCACAGAGACATAGGAGAAAAATAAGGACATGATTGATTTAGTTTGGGCTAGGTATGAAGTGGCTTGACTTATTTACATTCTATCAGCATTATATGTATAATCAATGTAAGCTGAATGATACGTAACCTGGTTATGAACAAACTGGAAAACCGTACCGCTCGTTTGACCTTGCTAATTGATCCGGACACGAAAATGGCCTTCGAACGTCTGTGCAGCGAAGAAGATCTTACGCCCTCGCAAATGGTGCGGAAATTGATTCGTGACTACATCGAACAGCGTTTAGGGCCGAATTGGCGCGACGAAGTGCTTACCGAACGCAAGGCGTCGTAAGCTTGAAACTATTAACCCGGGGGCAGGGATCCCCCCGGCGCTGCGCCAAGTCGCTTGAGCTTAAGCAGAGACGGATCAGCGGCCGAATCTTCCAATCATCGCGGCCCGTATAGAATCATACCGCGAGCGTTGGATCCAATGCACTTATCCGCTCGGCGTGATGGAAAGCAGGTATTGGATTGCGAAAATCATGCAATCAAACGCAAATCCATCGCGCGCACCGCGTCCGTTTGACTATCCATACTGCGGCTGGCGACGTGCCTGCCGCCCCAACCGGGAGTACCTTTATGTTAAGAATCTTTGCCGGGAACCTTCCTCCTGACTGTACCGAAAACGAGTTCACCGAACTCTTCGCAGCTTATGGCCGCGTCCGTTCTATCGAGTTGATTCGAGATCTCTTCACGCAGCGCTGCCGGGGTTTCGGTTTTGTGGAGATGGAGGGTCACGAGGCGCGGGCGGCGATTGCCGGTTTGGACGGCCAACTGCTGCGCGGCAATAACCTCCGCGTTAACCTGGAGCGTCCGCGCGCCGAGCGCCGGAGCAATCGGCGACGTTGACAAAGCGCTGAGCCGTTTTGCCGATGCGCGTGGGCGATAGAGCGCCGGGATTCATTCGCAGTGGTCTGCGCGATCTTATCGGTTTTTGGTAGAATGCAGGCAAACTCCATATTGGGAGCAATGGGTGAATGGGTGCCGCGCGAGATCGCTTCCCGCATTCTAATCGGCACGGTGGCCATTAAGTCGGATGCGCCGGCCGCCACTTGAACCCGACTCACGAGTTTAGGGATTAGTGTGGCCAACGAGCAAGCAGCTTTTTCCAATGCATCACGCTTGTCGGTTCAGCAGCCGTAAAGCGGGCCAAGGCCACCCCGTACAACTCCGGTCTTCATCTCGCCACCGCCACTCCCCTGCCGCCGAGCAGGCCCAATGTTTCTCCAGCGCGATTTGCGGCCAGCGAGCCGAAGGACTTCGCGAAAACCGCGTATCTGAACTCCGCCCTGAGCGCGAGAAGCTGACCGCTAGGCGGAGCGGATCAACCATGCCGTTAACCCGCCTCTCACCGATCTGTAGCTTGGTGGGTCTTTCAGCTACCGGCTGTCGGGCGATCGATTGGGCTTCGAGCCAGCCCGAGCGCCTGGAGGAATTGGTAAGCGCTGACTTCAGCGGTGTAATCCGCCACCGCGGCGCGCAAAATCGCGCGATCAGGCGGGGCAGCCAGGGCTTCAAGAATGGCCGCCGCCATGGCCTGATGGTCCTGCACCGGAACGAGTATGCCATATCGTCCATCCTGGGTAATCTCCTTGGGACCGCTCCGACAATCGGTGGCGACGACCGGTGTTCCCAGCGCCATGGCCTCAGTGAGCGCATTAGGCGAGCCTTCGTACAAAGACGAGAGCACGAACACATCGGCGCGAGCGAGATAGGCGTACGGGTTGGCGACAAAACCGGGCAGGGACGTGGAGTCCCGAATCCGAAGCTCCTCAGTCAGCCGCTCGAGCGCCGCGCGCTCCTGGCCTTCGCCGACAATGACCAGGCGACAAGCCTTTTGGCTGCGCACTTCGGCGAACGCGCGCACGAGCGTGGCAAAATCCTTCTCGCGCACCAGCCTGCCCACACCCAGCACGATAGGCAAGGTTTTTTCGCTGAACCAGGGATGCGCCACCGGCCTTGCGGCTTTTTCCGCCATGCCCGGAACGATGACCGGATTGGGAATAACTCGCACCCGCTCCGGCAGCACGCCGGCCACTTCGGCGATGTCTTGTGCCACGCCGTCAGAAACGGCAACGATGGCATCGGCGCGGGGATACAACCAGCGCAGCGGCAGGCCATACGCCATGCGGTGCAGCCAGCCCCTGCCGTTTAGGGCTCTCGACACCTGGGTGCTGACGCGCAGGACGATTCGTGTGTCCACGCCCGCCAGCATGCGGGCCAACAGGGCGACGCTCTTGGCCCGGTGTTTGGTAACCAGGAGAGCGGGCGGGCGTTGCCGGCGCAGGTAGCGTATCAGTGGCAGAAGACAAAGTAGCGCGTGTGAGGGACCCAGCTTGATGACGTTCACCTCCTTGGGGATGGCCGCGAGGTGCGGACCCCGCGCCTTGATCAACAGCAGATCGACCGCATGGCCATGGCTGAGAAAGCCCTGGCAGAGATGGGCGACCATGCGCTCCACGCCGCCTTTGCCGGAAAATGAAATCAAGATGCTGACTTTGCGGGGCATATGAGCGTAAGGCCAAGTCCGTCTGGTAAAAATAGAGAGATCAATTTATCATCTGTAAGGTTTTCTGGCGAGCCCGCTTCCATGGCCGCGAACACCGAGACGGCATCGCCGGCCGACCTTGCGCTGGCACGCGGAGCCGGCTCGTTCGTACAGAGCGCGCTTGTTCGCCGTGTCCGTGATCGCCCAATCGTTTGTTTGAACCCATACCGCTCGCTCCATCGTTCACATCATGCTGCTTTCGCTCAAATACAACTTTCTTTTCGTTCACATCGCCAAAACCGGCGGCACCAGCGTTCGCGATGCGCTGGGGCGGCACAAATGGAGCGATCCCTACCGCGTCCCGCAGTTCATCTGCAGCAAGCTGAGCGCCTTGACCGGCCACAAGATCGCCGCCAAGTTTCCACGCCACGCGAAAGCCATCGCCGCGCTGGAGATGCTGCCGAGAGGGGTGTTCGAGCGCCTGTTCAAGTTCGCCTTCGTGCGTAATCCCTGGGATTTGCAGGTCAGCTCCTGGCATCATCTCCGTCGGGAGCGACCGCATCTGATTTCCGGCATCGACTGTTTCGACGCCTTTCTGCGCTGGAAGCTAGATCCTTCCCGACCGTATCAATACCATGCGGACACCTCGATCGAATTGCAGAGCGACTACGTCGTCGATCTCCACGGCAATACGATCGTTGATTTCATCGGACGCTACGAGCGGCTCGCCGACGACTTCGCCGAAGCCTGTCGGCTGATCGGGATTGCGTATCCGACGCTTCCGCACAGTCGCAAGGCGGTCGACCGAAAAGCCGATTACCGCGGTTATTACGATGATGCCACTGCCGAATGGGTAGCTGCCCATTACCGGGCGGACATCGAGCGCTTCGGCTATCGTTTCGACGACCCCGCCGGCTCGGACGTGGCCTCGGCCTAGGTGTTGCTCTCGCTGCACATCATCGGCAGCCGTCAGTTCGGCGGAGCCGACCGCTTTTATGTCAGGCTGGTGCGGGCGCTCGCCGAGAAAGGCCAGCGACCGATCGCGGTGAACCGCGCCGGGAGTCCCATCGCGAGAGCCTTGGCGGAAGCGCCGGTCGAACAGATCCATCTGCCTCTGGCGGGCCAGTGGGACTATTGGTCGATGTGGCGGATCAAGACGCTCGTCGCCGGGAAGCGGCCATCCATCGTACAGACCTATATGGGACGGGCGACACGGCTGGCGCGCTTGCCGTCTCGGGGTTCCGCCGTGCATATCGCCCGCTTGGGGGGCTACTACAAAATCGATGGCTATTATCGCCACGCCCACGCCTGGGTCGGCAATACGCGCGGTATCTGCGATTATCTCGTGCGATCCGGGCTTCCTGCCCGCCGCGTGTTTCATATCGGCAATTTCGTGTCCGCGCCCGAGGCTTCAAGCGCGGAAGAGAAAGCGGCGCTGCGCCGGCTTCACCGCATTCCGGACAGCGCCCGGATCGTCTTCACGCTGGGCCGCCTGATCGAGAAAAAGGGTTTTGCCGATTTATTGCAGGCGTTCGCCCGCTTACCGGCCGCCATCAACGGGCGTCCCACCGTATTGCTGGTCGCCGGCGATGGCCCTTTGCGGGATGAATTGCAGGCGGCCAGCCGCTCGCTGGGCGTGGCGCCGTGGGTGCGTTGGCTGGGCTGGCAGGATGCGCCGGATCGCTTTTATGATCTGGCCGATGTGTTCGTCTGCCCGTCGCGCCACGAACCCTTGGGCAACGTCATCTTGGAAGCCTTCAATTATCATCTGCCGGTGGTGAGCACGGCGACCGATGGCGCGCTGGAATTGATCGAGGACGGCTACAGCGGCCTCATCTGCCCGTGCGCCGATCCGAAGGCGCTGGCCGAACGCATCGAAGCCGTGCTCGAAGCCGGCGATCAGGCCAGGCGCGATTTGGGCGATGCCGGCCACGCTGCGCTCGAGCGTCATCACGGGCGCGATGCGGTGGTGGAAGCCTATCTCGATCTCTACACGCGTCTGTCCGCGGAGCGGGCCAATGGACAAGGCTAAGCGGTCGGACGGTGCTGAAGCGGTTGCAACGCCACGGCGGCAGCCGCAGCGAATCCTGATCATCCGCCTCACTGCCATCGGCGATGTCGTCCTGGCTTCCGCCCTGATTCCAGCTCTGCGCGGAGCCTGGCCGGATGCCTCCATTGCCTGGCTAACGGAGGCGGCCAATGCCGATCTGTTGCAGCATAATCCGCGTCTCGATTGCCTATTCCTGTGGCCGCGCCGGCGCTGGAGCGAGCTGCTGCGCGAGCGCCGTTATGGGCAACTCTGGCGAGAGTTTCGCGCGCTGGTGAAAGACTTGCGGCGCCAGCGCTTCGATTTGGTGCTCGATATTCAGGGCCTCATGAAAAGCGGCATATGGGCCTGGCTTTCCGGCGGCAGCGAGCGCATCGGGCTGGGTTCGCGGGAGGGCAGCCAATATCTGATGAGCCGGGTGCTCGAGCGCAACGTCGAAGGGCTGCACATCGGCAAGGAATATCTCAAGTTGGTTCGCGACCTCGGGATCAGTCCGGCGCATTTTAACATGGACATCGAGATATCGCCAACAGATGCAGCCCGCGCGCGGGCGTTACTCGACCTTTCCGGCTGTGAACAGAACTATGCGGTGCTCTGCCCCTTCACGACCAGGCCGCAGAAGCACTGGTTCGATGAGCGCTGGATCGAGCTGGCGCAGCGGCTTGCCGCCGAACGGGAGCTGGCCGTGGTCCTCTTAGGCGGGCCTTCGGATCGGGAGCGGGCGGCGCACATTGTCGCCCGCACGCCAACGGTGCTAGTCGATCTGGCCGGCCGCACGACCCTCGGGCAGTGTGCCGCGCTGATCAGAGATGCCCGTCTGCTGATTGGCGTTGACACCGGCCTGACCCACCTCGGCATCGCCCTGAAAACGCCGACGGTGGCGCTGTTCGGATCCACGCGGCCTTATCTCGCTCCCGGCAGCGCGCGGGCCAGGGTGCTGTATGCGGCACTGGACTGCTCGCCCTGTCGCCGACGTCCGACCTGCAACGGCGAATTCACCTGTATGCGGCTGCATACGGCGGATCAGGTGCTGGGTGCCGCCGCGGCGCTTCTTAAAATGTCTGCATGAAGGTCCTCCACGTCGAGTTGGGGCGCCATCTCTACGGCGGCGCCCGGCAGGTTGCCTATCTGCTGGACGGACTCGAGCGCTTTCCCGGCGAGCACGCCCTGGTCTGCGCGAAAGCTAGCGCCATCGCCAGCGCCATACGAAATCCCGCGGTCGCCGTTTATCCGCTCGCCATCCACGGCGATCTCGATGTTCGCTTTATTGGCCGGCTGCGCCGGATCATCCGCCAGGTGCGCCCGGACTTGCTGCACGTACATAGCCGGCGCGGCGATTTTTTGAGCGCTCTGGCCGGAAGGCTGGAGCACCTTCCCGTCGTCCATAGCCGCCGGGTCGACAATCCGCCGCGCTGGCTGGACCGCTGGGTCAAATTCCCGCTGTTCGACCAGCTCATCGTCATATCCGCGGGCATTGGCGGCGTGCTTTCCCGCGCGGGCCTTTCCGAACCTCGCCTGCTGTGCATTCCGAGCGGCGTCGATACCGAGCACTACCGTCCCGGAGGTGACCGCTCATGGTTCCAGCACGAATTCGGCGTGGCGCAAGGCGCGCCGGTCATCGCGGTGGTCGCCCAGTTGATCGAGCGCAAAGGCCACAAAGTGTTGTTCGCCGCCCTGGCGCCCGTCTTGCAGCGGCATCCTGACGTGCGGGTGTTGATCTTTGGCCAGGGCCCCTTGGCCAAAGAGCTCGGCCGTCATGTGCGTGCCTTGGGACTGGAGCACGCGGTGCGCTTTCAAGGCTATCGCCAAGACATGCCGCGCGTGATGCCCTGTCTTGATCTCATCGTCCATCCCGCCTGGATGGAAGGCTTGGGTGTGGCGCTCCTGGAAGCGGCGGCTTGTGGGGTGCCGATCATCGCCACGCGGGTCGGCGGCATAGCTGAAATCGTGCAAGACGGAGTCAACGGCTTTCTCATCGAGCCAGGAGATTCCGGGCAGTTGACGCAAGCGATCGACCGGCTGCTCGATCAGCCGGAAACGGCAAGCGCTTTCGGCCAGGCCGGGCGGAAGCTCGCGCTGGAGCACTTTTCCGTGGCGCGAATGGTGGAACGCAATTATCGGGTTTACGAGTCGCTGTTACAGGGCAAGGAGGGAGCCCTACGCTAGGACTCTCGACCCACTCCACTTATTCTCATCGATGCGATTCGGGGCCGGTTTTACCGCGCGGTGCGGCGGCTTTCAAACAGTGATCAGGACCAGCCCGACGTTCGTCTCGAAAGGCTTCGGCGTGGGACACGGAGGGAGATTGCCCGGCTTCCCGGTCGAGCGCGAACGAATACGCCATGCCGCCGAGCAACAGCCAGTAAAAGCGCAGCTTGTAGGCGAGGGCGGCAAAATCGAAGAAGCTCCAGACCATAAACAGCACTAAACCACCCCCCAGAAACAGCAGATAGTCGAGAGGCAGCCGGCCGGATCGATAAGCCGCCTTCAACGAGTCGAAGATAAAATACGTGCCTACGGTAAACAGCAGCAGTCCGATGAGACCGAAGCGTACGAGAATCTCCAGATAACTGTTATGCAGGTGCAGCAGCCAAACCAGCCGGCCGTTCTCGTCCGGATGGCGCAGCTCCCGCATGCCGCTGTGGGCGATGACATAGCGACTCGAACCGGTCCCCCAGCCGAACAGGGGCCGCTCCCGCCACCTTTGCAGACCGTATAACTGCGCGTGCAAACGAAAGGCGAGCGAACTGCGCGGCAGGTTCTCCAGCTTGCCCGCCATGACCGATGCGCGCACGTCCTGCTCGGCACTGAGGCGTGCGCTGATCGCTCGTTGGTTGGCGACCAAGATGCCCGCCACCACGGCGACGCCCAGGATCATGACAGCGAGGGCTTTTGCGAGCGATAATCGGATGGCCCGGAAAAATGCCAGATAACGAATGACTGCGAGCGGCGGCAGCGTCAGCACGGTCGCCAGCCAGGCCCCCCGCGATTGGGTCGCGATCAAACCGTAGCTGAGGATAAAGAAAGCCAACAGCCCCAAAGTCACGCGCAGCGCAAGCCAGCCACCGCGGGGACGCATCGCCCAGAGTCGCGGGCCGAAGAGAACCAGACCGAGCAAGGCGGTGCCGCTGATCAGGCCAAACAAAATAGGGACCAGGTTGAAACCGGTGCGCTTTTGCACTTTAAGGAGGACGAGGCTGTGCCAGTCGACGTGCAGCAATATGCCGAGCAGGATGCCGGCCAAGGCCAGCAGCAGGCATAGGTTGATCCACCTGAGATTGCCTCGCAGCCACCAGGCGACGGCAACAAAGGCATCGAGCTCGAGCCACTTGAACAGGTCCTCCAGCTGCTTGCCGCGAGTGTCCGGCAATTCCACCATTGCCCAAAGCGAGCGAATGAGCATGTAAATGGCCAGAACGAGCAGCAGCTTGGCCAGACGGTTCTGCCTGATCGCCGAGCGGGCACGGGGACTGGCCAGCAAAGGGGCCACGATGAGGATGAAGGCGGCCTTGGCGGCGTCCGGCCAGAGCCAAGCCCAGAAAGCCAGGAACAGCGTGGCAACAAGTCCTGTGGCATCAAGCATCGAATTCCACTGATGGGAGTCAACGGCGGGCAATGGATTGCGCATGGGTGCCTTGGGAAAAACGCTATCTTGAGATGCTGAAGATTCTTGTTGCAGGGCTATTGCAATCCACCTGGAAGCGCCCTGCCCGCCACGCGGCGAGAGGGAGTATATCGTATATGACTGATGAATATGCTATACGTGCCTCCCGGCGAGAGGCGCTTCCCGATTCTGCCGGAGGAGTGCGGTATAAAGCGCTGTTGCCGTGCCAGCCGAACACGGCCTATCCTGCGCCAACTATTAACCCGGCCTCTTCAAGGGCCGGGTTAATCCGGGGCAGGGAGCCGAATGCGCGGCGCCAAGCCGCGTGAGCCAAGGCCGGGCGTGTACGGGCCTGGGCGATGGCCCGAAATACCAGGAGGGTATTTTCGGGCCGGAATAATAGTGTGGATATTCGATAACCATGAAAAATCATAATACTGTCTATAGAGCCCGGCACCTGGACAATGGCGCTGGGGTCTATCGACGGCTTTTGCGTTACGGCTTGCCTTACTGGAAGATCTTCACGGTCTCTCTCGTAGCGATGGTGATCTATGCATCGCTCGGGCCGAAAACGGCCTCGTTGATGCAGCCCCTGATCGATGGCAGCTTCGCCAATCGCGATCCTCAAGCCATCCGTCAAGTGGCGCTGGCGCTGCTCGGTCTATTTCTGGCACGCGGTATTGCCAGTTTCGTGGGCGACTACTTTTCCGGCTGGACCGGCCGCCGGTTGGTCGCCGACGTGCGGCGTGACCTCTTTGATCAGCTTCTGAACCTACCCAGCAGTTTTTACGACAACGCTTCCTCGGGCCAGCTGCTCGCCAAGCTCCTGTATAACTCCGAGCAGGTGGCCAATGGGCTGATCAAGGGCATCGTGACGGCGGTTCGGGACGGTTTGACCATCGTCGGCCTGGTGCTCTGGATGATTTATCAGAGCGCGCTGCTTTCGCTGGTGTTCCTGTTCATCGGCCCGATCCTCGGCTTGAGCATCCGCCACGTCAGCAAGCGCTTCCGCAAGATCAGCATGCGCATCCAGGAGTCGATGGGCAACGTCAGCCACGTGGCCCAGGAAGTCATCGACGGACAGCGGATCGTCAAGGTGTTTAATGGCAAGACCTACGAGGCAGCCAAGTTCGCCCGCGAAAACGAGCGCAACTTCAGGCGGCAGATGAAAATGATCGCTACCGATGCGGTCAGCGCACCAGTCATTCAGTTCATCAGCATCAGTGGTTTCGCGGCCATCATCTATGCGGTTTCGCTGGACTCGATCCGAGACACGATCACCCTGGGCACGTTCATTTCGTTCATCGTCGCTATGGCGATGCTGTTCACGCCGATCAAGCGGCTGACTCAGATCAACGCCGTGCTGCAGCCCGGCATCGCCGCCGGCCAGAACATTTTCGAACTGCTCGACAGCGCGCGCGAGCGCGACTCCGGCGCACTGGAACTGGCGACCGTAGAGGGCACCATCGAATACCGCCGCGTTTCGGTGCGCTATGCCGGCCGTGAAGGCGATGCGCTGTGCGATATTTCGTTCCGCGCTGCGGCGGGCCAGACCATCGCCCTGGTCGGCCAGTCGGGCAGCGGCAAGACTTCACTGGTCCGCCTGCTGCCGCGTCTTTACGAAGCGAGCGCGGGCCAGATCCTCATCGACGGATACGATATCCGCGATTTTACCCTGAGCAATCTCCGCAAGCACATTGCCTATGTCGGCCAGGAAGTGACGCTGTTCAACGATACGGTCGCCAACAATATCGCCTATGGCTGCCGTGACGCTGTCGGTCAGAAAGCCATCGAAGCGGCGGCGCGGGCGGCTCACGCGCTGGAATTCATCGAACGCCTGCCCGACGGTTTCGCCACCTTCGTCGGCCAGCAAGGCATCGTGCTGTCCGGCGGCCAGCGCCAGCGCATCGCCATCGCCCGGGCGCTGCTCAAAGATGCGCCCATCCTCATTCTCGACGAGGCCACCTCGGCGCTCGACACCGAATCGGAGCGCTCGGTGCAGGAGGCGCTGGAAGTCCTGATGCGGAATCGAACGACGCTGGTCATCGCCCATCGCTTGTCGACCATTCAGGGCGCCGATCAGATCTATGTCATGCGCGAAGGCCACATCGTCGAATCGGGCACGCACGCCGAGTTGCTGGCCGCTAACGCCTATTACGCCAAGCTGTACCACCTGCAGTTTGGCTCCGAGCGCCCTGCCCCGCGGCATGGCGGCCGGGTCAAGAGCGGTTAAGAGGGCTGACTGGGTAATCCTTTTCCGGCGCGCGGTACATCCGAGCCGAAACGCCAACGGCGTGTAGCCTCCTCCCGTCACAGCGGGCGCCCGAGAGACGCCTGGCGCCGCCATCCAAATAGGCGCGCGATATTCTGCTCTATGCTTTACCAATGGAATAAGCCACACCACAACGGAACTCCTCATGAACACCTTGCTTGCCGAGCCTAACGGCTTGTACTGGCGCACATTCTCACTCGTGGTCGGCTGCCTGGTCGGTTTGCTCGGCATCCTGGTTGTTATGGGCTGGGCACTTGACCTCGCGCCCTTGAAGACGGTGCTTCCCGGCCTTGCCTCCATGAAGGCGAACAGCGCCCTCCTCTTCCTGCTCTGCGGGGCATCGCTTGCGCTCATGGCCGGTGGCGGTTTTCCACATGCGGCCGGCGTGGCTCAAGGGTGCGCACTCGCCGGCTTGCTGATCGGTCTCCTCACACTTTACGGGCAGTTGACGGATACAGACCTCGGCATCGATGAACTGCTGTTCGACGATCCCGATGCGCCTTCGGATCGCCATCCGGGACGCATGGCGCTAGCAACCAATTTCGCTTTCCTGCTCGCCAGCGCCGCTTTGCTGGCGATCCCTCCGGCGCGGCGCGTCCCGCGTCTCGCCACGCTGGCGCGCCTATTCACCGCGGGAGTCATCGCGATCGGTATCGTCGGACTCCTCGGCTATTCGCTGCACTTTGATCTCATCTACGCCTGGCATGCCTATGATTCGATCGCGCTCCATTCCGCCGCCGGGTTAGTGGCGCTAGGCGCAGGGCTCTGGGCCTTTGAGCAGACAGATCCACGGGCGCATCAAGTGCTCGCCGATGATGAACGGGTCGCGCGGACGGCGGCCTGGCTGCTCGCCCTGGCTGCCGGAATCACCGGGATCACCGGCTTCGCCGCGCTGGAATCGCAGGTCAAGCACATTCTGGGCAAAGGTCTGCAGTCAGGTCTCGAGGCGGGAAGACGGCAGATCGTGACCGCTATTGCCCTGCGCACGTCCTCAGCCCG
>CADDZF010000095.1 GCA_902812445.1 Methylococcaceae bacterium
AGCGAAGTGCATTCGAAACCGCCGCCGACTATCTCCCGCCCGGAGGCATTCTGTTGATCCGCAGCGTGGTCGAGGATGGCAGTTGGCGCGCCTGGCTGACCCGGCTGGAAGAATCGTTCGCCCGCTCGGTGCGCTGGATGAAAAGTGAGACTTTGAGCTTACCGACCTGGGATTTCGTTCTGCAGCATTTTCCAGAAACGGTTTTTCTGCGCGAGGTCGAACCGCTATGGGGCAAGACGCCATTCAACGGCTACCTTTTTGTGTTGAGGCGCAAGTCTCAGGCATCAGCCTGCCCGCACGGCGATCAGTCTCTGGCAACGAAATAATAGGGGCCGATCTTCCGCGCGGCGGCGATCTCCTTCTTGCTGACGATAACGCCGCGCGCTATTTCGTCCGTCGACGCTACCCTATGAACCGTTTGGTCGAGATAAAAATGCAAAAGCAAGCTCACCGACAGGTCCTCCGTATAAACGTGCCGGTCAGGCTCGAGCAACGGAGCAATCGCTTGCGCCAGAGCCTTTTCATCGGGTCGATAATCGGGCGTTGGATGATAGTGGTTCAGGGTTTGGCCGAGTCCTGTCATAATCACCGCGCCGACCGCGAGAAGCAGCCGCTTTCTGCCTGGTGCAGGGGAATACCGATCCCAGCAGATTTTGCCAGCGGCCAGGATGATCAGGGCAAAAATGGGCAGCACCGGAAGAAGGTAGGCATCGCGTTTGTGCGAGGCTGCCGAGAGAACCAGGAAATAGAACAGGCCAAACCCCGTCAGGAAACGCCATGCCGGGAGTCGCGTGCAGGATGGTTGTGAAGGGTCGAATTTACCTTTCGGGCGAATTAGTATCCAGACGCCCAGAGGCAGCGCGAGGAGTGCAAGACAGCCTGACCATTTCCATAGATGCACGAGATACCAATAAGGGGGCCGGATATGCTGGGGCGAGAACGTCGATTGATAATTGGCACGCTGGACGGCCTCCTCCACAACGAAGACGTTGAAAAAATCGGGATATATTTTCCAGGAATAACCCATCCAGAGCCCGAGCGGGATCGTCGCCACAACCGTTGCGAAGAGGTATTTGCGGGCAAGCGATCTGTGCAGAAAGAATAGGACCGGCAAAGCATATGCCGGGAGGATAAAGGCCATAAGCCCTTTACTGACTAACGCGATCGCGAGTCCTATCGCATAACCGATCGAACGGTTGACCTGGCTGCCCGGGCTTTCCGCCACCTCCAGCGTGATGGCGCCTGCGGCGAGGACCAGACCAAATACGAGAGCGGTATCCGTCAAGGCTTCCCGCGAGTAGGCAATCAGCAAGGGAGAGCCGGCCAGGAGCAGGATTGCCAGGATTCCTGCCGCAGTTCCGAACAGCGCCGTCGCCGCCCGTGCCGTCACCACGAAAACGAGAAAACCGAAGACTGCATTCGCCAGTCGCAAGCCGAATTCGTTGACGCCAAAAGCCGAGAACGCAACCGCGTTCAATACGTACATCAACGGTGGCTTGCGAAAGGTCGGTACGCCATTGATCGACAGGGCGAACACGTCGCCCCCATGATAGAAGGAAAGGCTGCGGCCGGCCGTCAGCGCTTCGTCCGCGAGATCGATACTGCCGTGTCCGAGGTTGGTGAAGATCAGGCAGAAAGGAATGACCAGCACCAGGTACTGCATCCTGTCGGCAAGCACGGATCTCCATCCCAAAACCGGACGTAGCTCGTCGCGCAGGATTTTGCAGAATGAGTACATGGAGCGGCTCAGCGGGTGGGCGCGGCGGTCGCGAGCGGCGGTAGCACACAGCGATAGCCGGCCTGTGCCAGACGCTCCAGGAGCGCTTCGAGGCAGGCGGCGCTGAGAGAATTCCCGTGCCTATCAAAACGCCCCTGATGCAGCAGGATGATCGCGCCCGGCCGTACTTGGGCCATGATTCTGTTTACTACTTTTTGCGGATGCGGACGGATGATGCCATCGAAACCGCGTGCGCTCCAGGCGATCAAGCGCATGCCCTCGCGTTCTAGGATGCCATGAATGAAGCGATTCTTCATGCCCACCGGCGCGCGAAACAGACTGACCGGCTTGCCGGTCAGTTCGCTGATAGCCTGATTGGCCTGCGTTATCTCCCGCTCTAGTTGCTCCGGACCCAGCAGCCAGAATGAAGCGCTCGGGTGGCGGTGCGAATGATTGCCGAGGAGATGGCCTTCGATCAGTATGGCCTCGGCCAGGGCTCTATGCCGATGCACGTTCTCGCCGACGACGAAAAATGTGACGCGCGCCCGATGGCGACGGAGAATGTCCAGAAGCAAAGGGGTATCGCGCGTGTCCGGTCCGTCGTCGATGGTCAGCCAGACTTCTTTGCGGTGGGTCGGAAATCGGCTGATGACCGGCCCGAACCACTGGCAGCGTGGTTGCACCGTGGGATAAAGCAGCAGCATATCGGCGAGGAAAACCAGAAAGACCGCCGCCAGAGGCGAGACGGCGGCGAGCGCCACGGCGCCCAGCGGGGCCGACAGGGCAAAACCGTATGCCAGTGGACCGACAGACGGCTGGGCGGCCCGCCGCATGATGGCGGGAAGCATGGGAAAAACGCTCACCTCGTGAATCGGCAGGCCGATACTACATGGCCATCAGTTCGCGTTTGATGGCGTGGTCCAGGTTTTGTATCCAGCCGTTATAGTTGCTGTGAATTTTGCTCCCGTCGTAGTCCAGATTGCTGCTGTTCTTGTATCGGATGCTGTAGGTCCTGGGACTATAAGTGATATCGACTTGTGCCATGTGCGAACGGATGTACAAGGTGCCGAGCATGTGCCCGGTGTCGATGAGTTGTATCTGCCAGCCTAGCGATGCGCCCGCGCGCATGATAGCTTTTTCGATGTCCTCCATGCTGTAGGACTTCTTAGTCGTCATGACGGGCACCTGGCTGACGTTGTATACGGGAGCGGTTCGGCATCCCCCCAAGAGAGCCAGAGCGACCATCAATACCAAGGCATAAAGGGAGGTAGGCTGCATTTTCTTATTCTCCTGATGTGAATCGAATCGACATGTTAAAATAAGTCGTGCTGCAAAAGTAAGTATCGCCGCCATATCTGCCGTCGGCGATGCCATTCGGCTGCCGAAAACCATACGCTACGCCTTAATGAAAGCACCCAATCACGCCGGCAACGCCATCGTCATTCCCGCTTTCAACGAACAGGCGACCTTGCGCGATGTCGTGCTGCGGACGCTCCCCTTCTGCTCGCTCGTGATCGTCATCGACGATGGTTCCGCCGATCAGACCGCCGCGGTGGTGGCCGATCTACCCGTTTTGCTGTTGCGCAATGCCGCCAACAGGGGCAAGGCGGCGAGCCTTTGGAGAGGCATGCAGGCGGCGCTGCAGCTAGGCGCGCAAGCGGTCATCACGCTCGATGCCGACGGCCAGCACGACCCGGCAGATATTCCCCGCTTTCGGGCTCTGGCAGAGGCGCATCCCGGCTATATTATCACCGGCTCTCGCCTTGCCGACCGAGCCGCCTTTCCGCCCAAGCGCTACTATGCGAACAAGATTGCAAATTTCTGGATTTCCTGGGCGGCCGGTTATGCCATCGAAGACAGCCAGTGCGGATTTCGCCTCTATCCGGCAGATTTATTGAAGCGGCTCCAGTCCAGCCTGGACACGTCGAAAAGCTTCGTGCTCGAGAGCGAGATCCTCATCCGCGCGGCGCAGCAGGGTTATGCCAGCCTGCCTTTACCCATCGCCGCAGTCTATGCCGAGAACGCCCGGCCCAGTCATTTCCGCGGCGTCGCCGATATTGCACTGATCACCCGCATGGTGGCCTGGAGCCTGGTATCCCGCGGATTTTATCCCTTGGGACTTTATCGCGGCGTGCTGCGTCCAGGGTTCAGGCGCTGGCGCCTGCATACCGTCGGCTTCGATGGTTGGGCCATGTTTCTGCTGTCCAACCTAATTTTGCTGGCGACTGCCGGTATCAGCGCCTTGCCGTTGTGCAGATCGGTCTATCTGACCGCCAAAAGCGCACCTTGCAGAGCGCAATCGCTGGGCTGGGGGATCGTTCTCGGCATGAGACTGCGGCGAGGCGCCATCCCTCGGGATTACGCGCTGCGGCTCGACCGGGCGCTCGCGATGCTGGTTTCAAACCGTCATAGCCGGGTCCTCATCCTGGGCGGTGAAACCAGCGAAGGGAGCCCTTCAGAAGCGGAAGCGGGGCGCAATTATCTGCTGGCTCGTGGCATCGCCTCCGACCGCGTTCTGCCGGAGGATAGTTCGCTGTATACCCTGGAAAATCTGCGCCAAGCCCGACAATTGCTAAGAAACTTAGGCGCCAGCGAGACCGCGCTGATCAGCAACCGCTATCATCTGGCACGCGCGGGGACTATTGCCCGGGGTTTGCGCATGGCGCTGACACCGTGCGCGGCTGACGATCGCTTGGCGCTGAATGTCCGCACGCTTGGCCGGCTGTTGCAAGAAGCCTATCTGCTGCATTGGTATCACGTGGGCAGAATGTGGTCCTACTGGACGCACAACGAGAAGCTGATACACAGAATCAGCTAGGCCGGCCGTTATCCCGGGGATCTCGGCCATCGATCGCCTTCGAGCGGCTGGACTAGCCGGTTCCCTCACGCATCTCCACGCAGCGGCGGTAGGTTATGCTTGCGCCGCGGAACTAAACGCTGCGGTCGAAACCGGCTCCTGCGCCACGAGAAGCTGGCTCAGCGGTAAGCGCAGCGAGCGGGCCTTGGGCGCATCACCAGAGCCAATCCTGCCGATAAACATGACCCGGCGCGCGGGCGATTCCCCGAGCAGGTGATTGAAGTCGCGGGCTATCCTGCGAGCGTAGTCCTCGACTTTTTTGGTCCGGGTAAACTGAATCCCCTGCCTTAAGTAGTTCGAAAACACCCAGGGAGTCATCTCGGGCTGGATATGAAGACCTAATTGCGTGGCGGTTAGCCAGAAACGCTGCATCATGCGTCCGCCAGTCAAGTAATCATCGATCGTTGCAGGCTCATGGGGGGCGAGCAACGCAAAATGAGCCGCACAAAAAATCCCGGGCAACCAGTCGAGCTCAATGCGCGGCGCCAGGGTACCTGCAAAATACGTATTAAAAAATTCGATGCGTCGCCAGCTCCCCATTCCCCACTGCATGATGCGAGTCAGAATCGGGTCCGACCCGACTGCCTGGTCGGGAATTTTGTCGTCGCTGAAGCGGGACCGCCAAGCGATGACGGAGCGATGAACTTCATAGGCCTCCGGCATGGTCAGGCGAACTTTGGCGTTGCGGAACATCAAACTGGCCGTGCGCCACTTTTTCGCGCCTTCCAGCCAGATCACTTGATAGTCAGGGGCTATCGCCTGTTCCAGCTTCTTTTTCTCGCCCGTACGCAGCCGGCGCGAGCTCATCGGCCGCCGCTGTACGGCGCGTACGGCAATATAGGGTAGCAGGGCCGCAGGTTTGGCTTCTTCGTCCGGATCGAGCCGAACGTCGATGGTTGGGCGCGTATCCGGATAATCGCTGCGCCGTTCGAAGCGCGCCTTGAGCTGGTGCGCGGTGGCAGCGAGCTGAATGTTCTCGAGCAACGCGCCGATGGCTAGTTGACTCGCGCGTCCAGCCAGATCGTATACGCAATGTTCGCGTGTATCGAATCCATGAATGACGCAGTGATGTCCGTTGATGATCTGGAAACGCCAAGGTTGCGTGTTGTCTCCGCTGGGAGCCCAACGGGCCAAGTCGAGAATGTGTTCAATGGTAATTAGAGGTAATCGGTTTGAGTCCATGGGATGTATTTGTCTATCTTTCGACATAAGCTGTCTCCTGGCGATCGCGATGCCTACTCGCTGAAGCCAGTTTTTGTTTCCACCGGGTCTCAGCGTATGGGTGAATTTATTGCGATAGGCATCAAAATGTAATCCATGGGGAGCAGCCCATACCTTCCCCCGGTGCAGCAAGATCTTGAGAGCTTCTGTGGCCGCTAATCCGGCACACAGATCACACGCCATCGGGGTTGAAGGGCCACGATGATTCGACAGATCGACCGCGCTGCGGTCGGCCAGATAGCCGCGCTGCAGCATTGCAGGCGACAACCCCAGCAAGAAACGCAGGATCTGCTCGTTCTCCGGTTGCCCCTCGAGGCGGAAGTAGTCTTCAAATGTCATCTGTCCGGGCAGGAAATTGAGCAAAGCGACTCCCATGCCAAGCGGGGCGGCCGTCATGGCGGGGATCTCTCCGGCAGCACAAGCGGCGAACACCGCGCGCCGAATATCGAGAGCAAAAAAGTCCAGACCATCGATATAGAGATCGATGTCGGCCAAGAACTCCGCCACGTGATCACGATCAAGACCGTATGGAAAGCGTCGGATATCCAGCGAAGGATTGATATCCAGCGCCATTTCCGCCAATACGTCGACCTTGGCTCGCCCCAAATGGCCGATCGTCGCACCCGCTTGGCGATTAAAATTGGCCAGCTCAAAGGCATCGAAATCGGCAATATGAAATGCTCCGACACCCATCCTTGTCAGCGTCAACAAATGCTTGCCGCCCACACCGCCCATGCCGCCAATGGCAATGCGCTTGGTCCGCAGGATGGCCTGCTCTTCCTGGGTAACCCAGCCGATGTTGCGTGAAAAGGCCGTGCCATAATCAAATGCTTTATCCATGAATCGTCAGCTGGATGAAACGGTCTGGCGAATATCGTCGAGTAAGTTTCTAAGATCGTCCGCAAGACCCTGGTAAACCGCTGCAGGCGTGATCTGATAGGGCGCCCGTAAGCCATGGTGCTCTACCTCTTCCCCTATCGGCTCAAAATGGATACCGAATATGCTCAGGCGACGCGCCAATCTCGGCTCCATCAAGGCGATACCGCGTTCCATTCCAAGGTTTATCACCATCGCAGCCGCCGAGAGGTGCAGACCCAAGGCGATATAAGGAAACTGACGGCGCTCGTTAGGATCGTTCGAGACATCGAAAATAATGCCGGCAGGCGTATTGTGTTCGCCGGAACGTTTGCGAAAAGCGGATATTACCGCAAGTCTGGAAATTTCTCCGTAGCTCGTCGGACTGAGTGTGTCCAGATCGATGATGGATTTATCGATCCTGTCTCCACACGTCTGCTCAAAAGGCAATCGCCGCCGGGGTATTGATAAATCGCCCAAAACCAATCGAACGCAGCCCGCGTAAAGGCCGCTGTCTTTATGCCGTAATAGGCAATGCATCGAGTGACTATCATACTGATCGTGTTCCATACGGTCTGGAAACCGCGCGACATCCTCATAACCCAACTCCTCACAATAGACCTGAAAGCGAATACCAAAGACGATGTTTTTCAGTTCCGCCGTGACAGCCGGGACCACCGCAAAATATCGATGGAACGCATCGCGCCGGGAAGGATTATCGCACATTATTGATTTACGTAAGAAATCAGAAGATTTTTTGAGTATAGCACTGCCCTTGTGTTTTGCTCTGAACTCGGTTTGAGGCTGATGGCCACGTCTGAACGGTGATCGCTCCTCGGCTGCGGTGTTCAGCAGGTATGGGCCGTTCCGTGCCCGGCTTGCCGCGCCATCAGTGCCCAATACTCAATAACCAGCCCCCGATGGCGCTGCCGACGACGACCAACGAAGGCGGTAGCTTCCAGAACATCAAGGCAACGAAGGCCAGCAGCGTGAGGCCAAAGTCCTGCGGCTGATGGACCGCGCTGGTCCAAACTGGCTGATATAGTGCGGCCAGCAGCAGGCCGACCACCGCCGCGTTGACACCAGCCAGGGCGGCCTGCCCGCGCCCATTACGATGCAGTTGCTGCCAAAACGGAAGCGCTCCAATGACTAATAGAAACGACGGCATGAAGATCGCGACCAGGCAGATTACCCCCCCGCTCCAGCGGGAGGTCTCACCACTCATCGATGCGCCGAGAAAGGCCGCGAACGTGAACAACGGCCCGGGCACGGCCTGGGCTGCACCATATCCCGCCAGAAAAGCTTCGTTGCTCACCCAGCCGGAGCGCACCACCTCGGCCTGCAGCAGAGGTAGCACGACGTGACCGCCGCCGAACACCAGTGACCCGGCTCGATAGAACGCATCGATCAGCGCCAGGGTCTGATTGGGTACCGACCGTAGCAGGAGCGGCAAACCCACCAGCAGCACAAGAAACCCGGACAACAACACGACCCCGGCACGTCGGCTTACGCTAATTGGTAGCAGATCGGCAGTCGTTGTCTGAGTAGGGCTGAACAATAGCAGACCGAGAACGGCTGCCACGGCGATCACGCTCAGCCAGCTACGACGCGTGACAAACTCGTGTCGAAAATAAGACAGATGGGCGATAGGGCCGCCAAAGGAGGTCAATCCAAGGCGGAGGAAGATGAGAAACACAGTCCAAGGACTCCGATCGTCGCTTTTCAAGGCCTGTTTTCGTTCGCTTTATTGGCCTTCGATCGTTCTGATCGATCCAGCGATTTCCCGGCTCAGTGCGGCGACCGCTTGGCTCATGGCCAGAACCATGGCTTCGTAATCTCCGGCCTTGGCCGGCGCTACGATTTTAGAGTTCCTTTGCAGCACCACCTGGTGATTTTTCAAAATCATCCACTTGGCCTGTAGCTGAGCTTCCCCACTGGGCGCTGCGTGGAAGCTGGCGACCTCGACAGTGACCTGATAAGTCGGGTCAGGGCTTCTCCGCCACGGATGCACCGCGAGCTGTGCCGACGGCATCAGTAGTGTCAGGTTTTCTGTCAGCACGTTGAGGAAATTGATTTTTAAGGGTTCTGCCCAACGCTCGAACTCGTTCAACCGCATTTGTGCGGGGCTAATCGCCCTGATGATTTGCGGCCGGTCGAGATACTCCGGAAATTTGATCGGTCCCAAGTCTATCCGCAGCGCGCTCTCTGTTGCCTTGAGGCCACCTGGCGCTGGAGCGGTCATCGGTTGCAGAAGGTAAAAACGAACGGGGGTAGAGTCTCGTCGAGCGCAGCCCGCGCCCGCATACAGGAGCGTAAAGCCAAGCCAGGCGACGGCAAGTTTTTTCAAGCCGTACATCGCTCTATTCCCTTGGGCTGGATTTGCCGTAAATCAGCGCCTCTGGATGGCGTTGAAGATAATCGGTCAACAGGCGAACCGATTGCGCCGCCGCCGAAAGTTCCTTGAGCGTACTGTCCAAGGCTGCATCCTGATCGGTAACGGCCTCGACGCCGACCAGGGCTGACTTGGCCTGGCTCATCGCGGCTGTCGCTTCGCTCAAGGTTTGCTGTGCATTCTTCAAGAGCGGCGTCATTTCTCGGTAAGTACTCTGCATCAGAGTGCGGGTATCCTTCAATGTCGCCTGTAAATCCACGGACAGCGGATCGATTTTGCTGTCGAAATGGTGTACCAGCTTGTGCGTTTCGAGTAGCGTCTGGTTGAGCGTTGCCAAGCTCTGGGTCAATTCGGGTGAGCCAAGCAGGCGCTCGAGATGCTGAACCGCCAGCAGCAGCTTCTCGAAAGTCTGCTGCAAGGGCATTTTGCGAAGTTCTGAAATCACTTCATCGAACGTATTCTCTAGTTGCTCGGTGGGCGATGGAATGCTCGGTATCTCGTGCAAGCCCATTACCTCATGCTTGCCGACGAGGCGGATCGGCGTGTGCGGAAAAAAATTCAAATCCACGTATAACTGACCGGTCACCAGGCTCTGCAGCATCAGTTGAGCGCGCAGGCCGCGATCGATCAGCGTCTTTATCCGCAGAGCACGCGGTGTCTCGTCTTTGGCGCGGGTGCCCAGAATCCGGCTTTCATCCACTTCGATGACGACGGGCGTCTGTACTTGGTTCACATCCATGTCATATTGCACCAGGATATCCGTAACCCTGCCGACGGCGACACCTTTCACCTTTACGGGCGCGCCGACGTTGAGACCGTTTACGCTGCCCTGAAAATAGACGATCAGTTTGCGCTTGTCGGTGGAAAGGATGCCGCTGCCGAAAATCAAGATTCCGGCGATAACAAGCGCCACGGCACCGACGACAAAACCGCCGATCAGCGTCGGGCTGGCCTGCTTGCTCATGCGTGAGCTACCTTGCCAGAGGGTGGGGGGCGGTCAACCGCTTCGCCACGGGTTAAAAATTGCCGTACCTTGGGGTTATCGGAATGTTCCAGCAAATCCTTGGGGCTGCCGCTGGCGATTGAGGTTTTCGCATCGGTGTCGAGGAAAATGGAATTGTCGCCGATGGCGAAAATGCTCGCCAGCTCATGGGTTACCACGACGACGGTGCTGCCCAGACTATCGCGCAGATGGAGAATCAGATCATCCAGCAGGCGAGCGGTGATCGGATCGAGTCCTGCGGAAGGCTCGTCGAAGAACAGGATATCCGGATCGAGCGCCATGGCGCGAGCGAGACCCGCGCGCTTTTGCATGCCGCCGCTGAGCTCTGAAGGGTAATATTCGCCAAACCCCGCCAATCCGACCAAAGCCAGCTTGAGAGACACGATATCGTCGATTTCCG
This sequence comes from Methylococcaceae bacterium, assembly GCA_902812445.1. Taxonomy (GTDB): domain Bacteria; phylum Pseudomonadota; class Gammaproteobacteria; order Methylococcales; family Methylococcaceae; genus CADDZF01. Next base: position 10,446 of record CADDZF010000095.1, read on the forward strand.
TCTGGCTCAACGCGGTATATTCGGCGAGCGGCAGCGCGATGTTCTCGGCCAGCGTCATTGAGCTCCACAAGGCGCCGCGCTGATACAGTACGCCGATTTTGCGGAGGATTTTCTGACGCTCGCCTTCATTCGCGCGCCAGAAATTTTTGCCGTCATAGCAGACCTCTCCCTTGGCGGGACGCTGTAAGCCGATCATATGGCGCAGCAGCGTACTCTTGCCTGAGCCACTACCGCCCATGATGATAAAGATATCCCCGCGATGGATGGTAAAACTAAGATCGTGCTGAATCACTACGTCGCCATAGCTCATGGTGAGCTCGGACACGGTGATATGCGCCTCTGCCATATCGACGTCAGATATCGAGGGCGTTGATGATAATGGTCATGATAGCGTCGGAGACGATGATGAATACGATTGCCGTCACGACGGCCGAGGTTGCGGCGAAACCGACTGCCGATGAACTGCGTCCGCACTGCATGCCGCGCATGCAGCCGGTAATGGCGACCAGCACACCGAACACCGCGCATTTGACGATGCCGATGTTGAAATCAGTCAGCGACAGCCGAGCGCGGGTTTGATTGAAATATTCGAGAAACGAGATATCGAACAAACCGATGGAGACCAACGCGCCGCCCAGAATGCCCAGACAGTCGGCGTACAAACAGAGTAACGGCATCATCAAGACTAGCGCCAGCATTCTCGGCAGCACCAGAAATTCAATCGGCGACAGTCCCAAGGTCTTCAGCGCATCGATTTCATCGTTGACCTGCATGCTGCCAAGCTGCGCGGCGAAGGCGGCACCTGTGCGTCCGGCCATGATGATGGCAGTCATCATGGCGCCCATTTCACGGGCCATGCCGAGTCCGACCAGATCGGCAATATAGATCTGGGCGCCGAACAGGCGTAACTGCACGGCACCGACGAAAGCCAGAATCAATCCCACCAAAAGGCTGATCAAGGACACGATGGGCAGCGCCTTGGGCCCGCACTCCTGCATCACCAGCCAAAAATCGACGCCGCGATAGCGAGCCTTGCCGCGCGCGAAGTTGAACAGACCCAACGCCGCTTCACCGAGAAACTCGATCATCGCCTTGGCCTCCTTTCCAGCACCGAGCACGGATAGCCCTATTCGCGTCCACACGCCGGGCCGAGCGGATTCGCGCCGCGCGTCCTGGTGTTCCGGCACCGAGAAAGCCAGTTCGAGAAGCGCTCGTACGCTGTCCGGCAGATCGTGCTAATCCAC
>CADDZF010000096.1 GCA_902812445.1 Methylococcaceae bacterium
CGTCGTGACGGGCTTTGAGCCGGTGGATATCCTCGCCGGCGTGTATGGCTGTATCCGGCAGTTGGAGCAAGGCCGCTTCGAGGTGGAGAACCAATACAAGCGTGCGGTACGGCGCGAGGGCAATGTTCCGGCGCAGGAGCTGATGGGACGCGTATTCGAGGTCGTGACGCGGCGCTGGCGCGGCTTGAATGAAATCCCGCAAAGCGGCTTGGCTCTGAGCCCGGATTACCAGTGCCTGGATGCGGAGCGGCGTTTTGGCGTTGAGTCCGTCGCTGTTGAAGACCCGGCCGAATGCCGCAGCGGCGAAGTGCTGCAAGGCATCCTCAAGCCTCATCAATGCCCGGCTTTCGGTGCGCGCTGCACCCCGGAGCGGCCCTTGGGCGCAACGATGGTCTCCTCCGAAGGCGCTTGCGCGGCGTATTACCGCTATCGGCGCTCTCTCACGGCTCAAGCCGCGCCATGACCGATTCGCCAGAAAGCGGACCCGTCTGCCCCCTGTCGTTTGGTCAATATCCCAACATCGTCATGGCCCACGGCGGCGGCGGGCGGCTAATGCAGCAGTTGCTGGAGCATCTGATTCAGCCACTGTTCGACAACCCTTGGCTGGCGCAGCGTCATGACAGTGCCATGCTGACGGTAGGCCAGAGTCGCTTGGCGTTCACGACCGATTCCTATGTAGTCAGGCCGCTATTTTTTCCCGGCGGCGATATCGGTAAGCTGGCCGTCTGCGGCACGCTCAACGATCTGGCCATGGCGGGCGCGCGCCCGTTATTCCTCAGTATGGGGCTGGTCATCGAAGAAGGCCTTCCGCTAGTCGAGCTGAAACGCGTGTTAGAGTCCATGAGCGAAGCGGCCCGGCGCGCTTCGGTCGCTGTCGTGACTGGCGACACCAAAGTAGTCGAGAAGGGCAAAGGCGACAGGCTCTATATCAGTTCGGCCGGCATTGGCATCATCGAGCACCCATGGAATATCATGCCCGCCAGCATCCGGCCGGGCGATGCCGTTATCCTCAGCGGCGATATTGGGCGGCACGGTATTGCCATCATTTCGGAACGGGAAGGGCTCGCATTCGAAAGCACCATCGAAAGCGATTGCGCCGATGTATCGTGCCTGGTGTTGGCTCTTTTGGCAAAGGGGATTGAGATTCATTGTCTGCGGGATTTGACGCGAGGCGGCCTGGCTAGCGCGCTGATCGAAATTGCCACTGTCGCGAAGCTCCATATCGCCATTCGGGAAACCGCCATCCCGGTACGGGAAGACGTGCAGGGAGCTTGCGAAATCCTGGGGTTCGATCCGCTCTATATCGCTAACGAAGGACGCTTTATTGCCTTTGTGCCCGCCGCGCAGGCCGAGTGCGCGCTGGCTGTTCTCAAGGCCGACCCCCTGGGCTGTGACGCCTGCCTTATCGGCGAGGTAACCTCAACTTCGGCAGGCGTTGTGGCGCTTGAGACCGCGATCGGCCTCAGCCGTGTTCTCGACCTTCTCAGTGGCGAGCAACTGCCGCGCATCTGCTAGCCGGTGTGATCATCCCGATGCGGATCAGTTCGCAGGCGACATCACTGAGACCGGAGTGTCTCGTGGCTCGATCGCGCCACGGTAACCATGCTGGCGTTATCCGCGGGATTAAATAAGATGCTTCCAAGCAGATACTTACATCGAGGCTTATCGCACTATAGCGACCTGATTTTGCTCAGCTGTTCTTCTAACTGGATCAGGGCAGAGCGCGTTTCAGCCAGGCGACTGCGCTCCTTCGCGACGATTTCGGCGGGCGCTTTCCGGACGAAGTCGGTGCTCAGCTTGCTCTCCATCTTCGGAAGCTCCCTGGCGAGCTTCCTGATTTCCTTTTCCAGCCGGGCTGTTTCCGCCGCCTTATCGATGAGTCCTGACAAGGGGATGAGCAGCTTCATCCCACCGACCAGGGCGATGGCCGATTCCGGCGGGACAGCCGCCTCACTCAGCCATTCAATGCTATCGATGCGCCCCAATCGATACAGCAATTGCTGCTGCTGATTCAACCACAGCCGGTCCTGCTCCGAGCCATTCTGCAGCAATACCGGTAGCGGCTTGCCGGGGGGGATGTTCATTTCGCCGCGGATACGCCGGAGACCTAGAATAAAGCTCATCAGCCACTCCATTTCGGTCAGCGCTGCCGGGTCGATTTTCTCCATCTGTGGTCTCGGGTATGGCTGCAGCATGATGGTTTTACCTGAGTGCCCGGCGAGCGGGGCGACGCGCTGCCAGATTTCTTCGCTGATGAACGGCATCAGCGGGTGCACGAGGCGCAATATGGCATCCAGCACGCGGACCAGAGTCCACCGCGTGCCGCGTTGTTCGGCCTCATCTGCAGTCTGCAGGACGATCTTTGACAGCTCCAGATACCAGTCGCAGTATTCATTCCAGGTAAAGTCGTAAATCGCCTGCGCCGCCAGGTCGAAGCGGTAGCTTTCGATGGCATCGGTGGTTGTGCGTATGGTCTGCTGCAGACGGCTGACGATCCAGCGGTCCGGCAGGCTCAGCCGGTAGGGTGCGCCGCTCAGACCGGTATCCTGCCCTTGCGTATTTATCAACACATAACGGGCGGCGTTCCACAGTTTGTTGCAAAAGTTGCGGTAGCCTTCGACGCGGCCGAGGTCGAAACGAATGTCACGGCCGGTCGATGCGAGCGAGGCGAACGTGAAGCGCAGAGCATCGGCGCCGTAGGAAGGAATACCCTCGGGAAACGCCTTGCGGGTGCGTTTTTCGATGTGCGCCGCCATTTGGGGCTGCATGAGGCCGGAGGTGCGCTTTGCCACCAGATCCTCCAGGCTGATGCCGTCGATGAGGTCGATAGGATCGAGCACGTTGCCTTTTGATTTGGACATCTTCTGTCCTTCCGCATCGCGTACCAGGCCATGAATGTAGACTTCGCGAAACGGCACGTCGTCCATGAATTTCAATCCCATCATGATCATGCGCGCGACCCAGAAGAAAATGATATCGAAACCCGTGACCAGTACGCTGGTGGGATAAAAGGTTTTCAGTTCCGGCGTTTCGTCCGGCCAGCCCAAAGTGGAGAACGGCCACAGGGCAGAGGAGAACCAGGTGTCCAGCACGTCTTCGTCCTGCCTCAGCGGAAGACCTGAGGCAAGGCCATATTTGCAGCGGGCTTCCTCTTCCGAACGGGCGACGTAGAGCTTACCGCTCTCATCGTACCAGGCGGGAATCCGATGTCCCCACCATATCTGCCGGCTAATACACCAGTCCTGGATATTACGCATCCACTCATAATAGGTCTTGTCCCAGTTCTCTGGCACGAAGCGCACGCGCCCTTCCTCTACGGCCCTGATGGCCGGCATCGCCAGCGGCAGGGTTTTGACGAACCACTGATCGGTCAGTAGCGGTTCGATCACGACCCCGGTGCGGTCGCCACGAGGCACCATCAGCCTATGCTCCTCCACCTTCTCCAGAAGATTGAGTTCAGAAAGATCGTGAACGATGAGATCGCGAGCCTCAAAACGGTCCAGCCCGATATATTTGGCAGGCAGTTTGAAGCGCGTCACGGGCGCGCCGGTCGCCGCAGCGTCGCGATCGCCGTGGTCGGACGGCACCGCAGACGTAGTGCTCGCCTCCGGCGGGGCGGCTCCCGGCATGGGAACGACCTCTGCATACTCGCGTATGGAACCGTCGGCGTTCATGACGTTGAGCAACGGGAGTCGATGACGCTGGCCGATGGCATAGTCGTTGAAGTCGTGGGCGGGCGTAATCTTTACGCAGCCGGAACCAAACGCGGGATCCACATACTCGTCGGCGACGATGGGAATCTCCCGGTCGGCCAGTGGCAAGCGCACGCTTTTACCGACCAGGTGTCGGTAGCGCGGGTCCTCGGGGTGCACGGCCACGGCGGTATCGCCTAGCAGGGTTTCCGGCCGGGTGGTGGCGACGACGAGATAGCCTCCTCCATCGATCAAGGGATAGCGCATGTGCCAGAGGTGGCCGCTTTCCTCCTCTGAGCTCACTTCGAGATCGGAAACCGCCGTATGCAGGACAGGATCCCAGTTGACGAGGCGCTGGCCGCGATAAATCAAACCCTCGTCATACAGCCGCACAAATACTTCGCGCACGGCCTGGGACAGACCTTCATCCAGGGTAAAGCGCTCGCGCGACCAGTCCAGCGATGCGCCCATGCGGCGTAGCTGCCGGGTAATCGCATCGCCGGATCGTTGTTTCCATTCCCAGACTTTGACGATGAACGCGTCGCGTCCAACGTCGTGGCGGGTTTTGCCGTCCGCGTTCAACTGGCGCTCGACCACCATTTGTGTCGCGATGCCGGCGTGGTCCGTGCCCGCTTGCCAGAGCGTTTGATCGCCCTTCATGCGGTGATAGCGGATCAAGATATCCATCACGGTATCCTGAAAGGCATGGCCCATATGCAGGGAGCCCGTGACGTTGGGCGGCGGAATCATGATGCAGTAAGGAGCGCCCAGGTCACTTCGCCGGGCCGGTGCGAAATAACCGCTTTCTTCCCAGATTTGATACCACCGTTGTTCGATCGCGTGTGGGTCGTAGGTTTTGTCCATGGTTCCGTTGTGAATGGGTTTCTGCGCGTCCGCCGAGTAAATGCTTTCATCGGCCGAACCGTTCGGCCCAACGAAATTATACGTAAGAAAGCTTCATGCCGGTGTTTTTCCAGACTCGGCGCGGAATCGGGCAAATCGTGATCGTAAGGTCAGGGAAGGCGGGTGATGCCCACAGGTCGGCTCAGGGGAAAGGTCAGGCGGTCCGCGGTCCGACTGCAGGCAAAGTGCCGGGTCGCGATGTGCGGGGCCAATGGCGATCCCGCGGGCGATAGATGCATCGCTACCTCAAACGTTGGTCGACTGAAGCGTGTGCGTGAAAAGCTCCAAGCCGTGTTGTTTATAGTGTCGATAGCGTTCGCGAGCCGCCTGCTTGATGGTGTCGTTCTGATCGACCAATTCTACGATGCGCTCGAACTGGTCAAAGTTTGTCGGTATATCGGCGGCGAGATTGATCAATACGTCGCTGGTGGTCTGCGGAGCAGTTGCATGGCCTAGCCAGACGCGTATATCGGGATCGTTTTCAGCCGAAACGATGGCGTGTGGAACGAAACTACCGGCGCGGAAGGTCCATAACAAGTCGTCCATGGTGCGGTCCTGCTCCCCGGATTCGGTCTTGAGGTAGACTTTGAGCTTCTGGCGATAGGCTTTTTCGGTCAAGCGGCAGGCCAACAGCTGGCGCTCGCGTGCGTCGCTGGAAGGCGAGACATAAAAATCGACCCGCGTTACCACACCTGATCGATCAGATATTGCGCCAACAGCGGTACCGGCCGGCCAGTCGCGCCCTTGTCGTTACCGGTTTTCCACGCAGTTCCGGCGATGTCCACGTGCGCCCACTTGTAGTCCTTGCTGAAGCGGGACAGGAAGCAGGCAGCGGTGATGGCGCCGCCATCCGGCCCGCCGATATTGGCCAGATCGGCGAAGTTGGATTTCAGTTGTTCCTGGTAATCGTCCCAGATCGGCAGCCGCCATACCGGGTCGCACGCTCGTTCGCCGGCGCGGATGATTCGTGCGGCCAGTTCGTCGTCGTTGCTCATGAGGCCGCTCGGATGCCTGCCGAGCGCGACGATGCAGGCGCCGGTCAGCGTGGCGACATCGATGACGACGGTCGGCTCGTAACGCGCCGCGTAAGCCAGCGTGTCGCACAGCAGCAGACGGCCCTCGGCGTCGGTGTTGAGTATCTCGATCGTCAGTCCTGCCATGCTGGTGATGATATCGCCCGGTTTATTGGCGTTGCCATCGGGTAGGTTCTCGGAAGCAGGCACAAGCCCTACCACATTGAGCGGCAGCTCCAGCTCGGCGGCCAGCGCCACTGTACTCAGCACGCTGGCGCCGCCGCACATATCGTATTTCATCTCATCCATATTGGCGGCGGGCTTCAGCGAGATACCGCCGGCGTCGAAGGTCACGCCCTTGCCGATCAGCACGATGGGCTTTACTTTGTCGCTAGCGCCCTGATACTCCAGCACAATAAGCTTGGCGGGTTGCCGGCTACCCTTGGCGACGGAGAGAAAAGCGCCCATGCCAAGCTTTTCCAGATCCGCTTCGTCGAGGATTTTCACTTTCAGCTTCTTATGCAATTTGCCGAGCTTTTCTGCCTGTTCCGCCAGATAAGACGGCGTACAGATGTTGCCCGGCAGGTTGGCGAGTTCGCGCACCTGAATCATGCCTTTGGCGATGGCTCTACCCTGCCTTAGTCCGATCTCCGCTTCCTGTACCTGCTGTTCCCCCTCGTCGGTGAGCAGCTGCACCGCGCTGAGCCGCAGAGGTTTATCGTCGGATTTTTTTTTGAGCTTGGTAAATTTATACAGCGTATGCTCGAATACCTCGACAGTCTGACGGATTTTCCAGCCTAAATCCCGCTCTTTCACTTCTGCCTCGTGCAGGGCGCTGACGGCATTTCGGGCGCCCGAGCCTTTTAATGACTGGATGGCGGCTGTGAGCGCCTTGCGATAAATCGTGCCGGTCAGTTCCTCTCGTTTGCCGAGTCCGACGAGCAATACACGCTCGATTTTGGCGTCGGCGATCTGGTTGATGAGTAGCGTATCGCCCGCCTTGCCTTCGACGCCGTCGCGTTTGAGTATCCGCGTGATGAGTCCTTGGCAATGTTGATCAAAATCGGCCGCCCGCGGCGTCAGTTTGCGTTTCGAATAGAACCCGAGTATCAGGCAATCACAGGCCAGTTGGTCTAGAAGGTCGCTGCTTATTGAATAATCCATATTAGATTTGCTGAATTAATGTTATTTTTGTGCAGTTTTTGTGTGCATCTTTTGTTCCCTAGTCTACAGATTTTGTCATGAAATTCCATCCCTCCTCTGCCGAGGCGCCCGCCCGGGGGCGTTTTCTGACGGTGCTGGACCGCATGATCTCGCTTGAGCTGCTCAAGACCTTGATCGCCGTTTTGAGTGTGATCGTGCTGATCATCGTCAGCCGTCGCTTTCTCAACATATTGAGCAAGGCCATCGAAGGCGATATCTCGGGGAATACGCTGTTTCTTCTGCTCGGCCTGAAGATGGTCTCGGCCATGATCACGCTGACGCCGGCCGCCCTGTTTCTCGCCGTGCTGATGGTGCTGGGCCGCATGTATCGCGATCAGGAAATGGCTGTGCTGGCGTCCAGTGGTATTGGTCTGGCGCGGCTCTACCGGTCGATCTATTTGCTGGTGATCCCGCTCAGCTTGCTGACCGCCGGCCTTGCGCTGCAGCTCATGCCTTGGGCGGAGCGCGAGGCGCAGGCCTTGCTCATCAACGATGAGAAGCAGGCCGACGCTCGCGGCATCAAGGCTGGCCGTTTCAACGAATTCAGCCAAGGCGATGTGGTTTTATATGCTGAAGAGCTGACGCCCGACAACAAGATGCGCAATATTTTCGTGCAGAACCGGCAACAGGATCGGCTGGGCATCACCGTAGCGGCAACCGGCTATTTGAAGGAAGAAAACCAAGACCAGCGCTTCGTCATGCTCGAGCATGGCTACCGTTATCAAGGCACACCGGGGCAGGCCGATTTCATCGTCTCCGAATTCGACGGCTACGCCGTCAGGCTCTTTGACAGCGCAACCCAGGAAGCGGCCAAAAAAGAAGCCGAACCCACGCTTAATCTGCTGAATCGGCACGGACTATGGGATCTGGCCGAGATCCAGCGGCGGTTGACGATTCCTCTCGGCGTCGTGTTTTTGACTCTGCTGGCGATTCCCCTGGCGCGTGTCGCTCCGCGTGGAGGGGTCTACGGCAACGTGCTGACCGCGTTTCTGATTTATATTATTTACGAGAACCTGCAGCGCGTCAGCCAGGCGTCCATCATGACCGGCAAGGCGCCTGTATGGCTGGGTTACTTGGGAGTCTACCTGTTCGTGACGTTGACTACGGTCGCGCTACTCGCCAAAAATCTCGGGCTCAAATGGATGCTGCAGGCCGTGCGGGAGAGATTTTGAGTATGAAGGTTTTGGATCGGTACATCATTAAAGAAGTGCTCAAGGGTTCCTCCCTGGCGTCGCTCATTCTGCTGTCGCTGCTGAACTTTTTAACGTTTACCGACGAATTGGGTGATCTCGGTCAGGGCGATTACGGGTTAGCCGCGATTGCCGAGTATCTCGCGCTCACGTCACCGAGCAATCTTTACGAGCTGATTCCTTCAGCCGCGTTGCTGGGCAGCTTGGTCATGCTCGGCGGGCTGGCGAACAACCGCGAATTGGTCGCCATGCAGGCGGCTGGCGCATCCAAGGCGCGGGTGATCGGTTCGGTGCTGCAGGCCGGTGTCGTGCTGGCGGTATGTTCGGCTGTGCTCAGCGAAGTCATCGCGCCGGAAACCGAACGGGCCGCCCACATATTCAAATCGACTTCGCAGAAGAAACAGGTAACCCTGCACACCAAGTATGGTTTTTGGCTGCGGGATGGAAATATCTACATTAACATCCGCCAGATTCAAAAAAGGGAAGAGCTCGGCGACATCAGCATTTACGAGCTGGATGAAAATCGCCTGCTGAAGGTGGCGACGCATGCCGAGAAAGCGGTGTACAGCCGGGATAAGTGGCAGTTGTACACTATCCACTCGACCCGTTTCGAGCCCGGACGCGTGGTTTCCGAGACAAAGGCTCGCGAAGACTGGTCTTCCATTCTGGATCCTGATTTGCTGAATGTCATCGTGGTCAGCCCGGAAAATCTCGCTGCCTACGATCTGGCCAAGTACATGATGTACCTGCGCGAGAACGGCCAGAAATCGCAAGCTGTGGAACTGGCCTTCTGGAGCAGGCTGATGAGTCCTGTGGTGACGCAGGTCATGCTGTTGACCGCCTTGCCGTTCGTATTGAGCGTGCGCCGGAACGCCAATACCGGCCAGCGTATCGTTATCGGCGCCACTCTCGGGCTGGGTTTTTATTTGTTCGACAAGTTGTTTGGGCACTTGGGGCTCATCTATGAAATGAATCCCCTGTTCGCCGCGTCGTTTCCGACGATTCTGTTTTTCGTGGGCACCGTCATCGGCATTCGGAAATTCAGCTAGCGCTCAATCAAGCCGGATGATTCGGGTATTGGAAAAGCGGTCGTGCCAACTGCATTTGTCGCGATCGAACAGTATCCAGATAAAGCCCAGCCCGAACAGCGCGAGCGAGACTGCTGCGGCGATGAATCGCATGGCCGCTTGCTTCCAGCCGATCGCCCCGCCATCGAGCGCACAAACCTTCAAGTGCCAGACGCGCAGCCCCAAGGTCTGTCCGCCGTGAGTCCAGAACCAGCCAAGAAAGAGAAAGCTGATCAAAATTAGATAGACGGTGTAGAAAAAATCATGGGATTGAAACGCGCGTCCGTGACGGAAAGGCAACAGCAAGGCGGTGGCAGCAAACCAGAGACCCCCGAGCAACAGCGAGTCGTAAGCGAGCGCGGCCAAGCGGCGAATCAGACCGGGCGGCGGGCGTCGCCCAGCGGGTGGGGCTGCTGTCACCAATGGCTGTCTTGCGAAGTCGCCGTAGATCGGTCATTCACCCCGGCGGCCGCCTTCTCGAGGCTCGCGGTGCCACTTGGAGACGGCTCGCCATGCATCAGCCCGGCCGCCGGAGCGATGAGGTATCACGAATCGCTCGTTTGCCGTACCGGTTCTTCGTCCTGAGGCAGCGGCGCTCGCTGATCGTCCTGCGCAAACTTGGTGCCGAAAAACATCGCCAGGTAGATCAGCAGCGCCAGCAACAGCAAGCCCGCTAGCGCCGGCGGCCGCAGGAATATCATGATGGCAAAATCGACCAGCAAGATGCTGAATTGGACCGGGTGATTCAGGAATTCATCGTATTTTATTTTAAACATTCGCATATCCTCCCCTGGGTGATTTGTCATTGCCTTCGGCTTGCTTATCTTATCAAGATAGCGAACCGGATAGGGTTTCCCGAACAGATACTTGCTGTTCGGCCAGCCGCATGATGGCATAATCTACGTGGAAGAGTGGTTTTCCCAAATCAACACGCTAGACGAGCGAATGACTTTCATCAGACGTGAATCCAAAGGGTGAAGGAATTGAGCAAGATGACAGAACCGGAAATTGCCGATGCCATCACGCGGCTACGAGCAGAAATCAATACGCTGGATACCAATAATGTGGAGACACGCGAAAAATTGGAGAGCCTGCTGGAAAACCTTGAGCAGAATCTGCATGCTTCCGAGGACGAGGACGTCCATTTGATGGATGAAATGAAAGAAGCGATATCCCAGTTCGAAGTCGAACATCCAAGGGTTACCGGCATCATCAACGATATCATGATCGCTCTCGGTAATCTGGGTATCTGAGCGGGTAATCAAGCGATCGCAACGATGCATGGGTCTCCAGTTGTTGCAGATAACGCGGATCGCTCAGCCGGCGCATCTGCTGCAAGATCCAGGCGCGTCGCTGGCGCACGTAGGCCGATGGTCTATCGACCCGCCAGTGATCCGGGTTTGGCAGTATGGCGGCCAGCAGGGCGGCTTCTCCCGGCGTCAGCCGCGCGGCGTCCTTGCGAAAAAACACCCGGCTCGCCGCACCCACGCCATAAATGCCGTCGCCAAATTGGGCGATATTCAGATAAACCTCCAGGATCCGGCGCTTTGGCCAGCTACTTTCGATCAGCACCGTGAAATAGGCTTCCAAGGCTTTACGGGCGTAGCTGCGGGCGGGATAGAGGAACAAGTTCTTGGCCGTCTGCTGGGAGATCGTGCTGCCGCCGCGGATGCGTTTGCTACGCTGGTTTTTCTCCCACGCCTTGATAATCGCGTCCAGCTCAAATCCCAGGTGTTCGGTAAATCCCTGGTCTTCGGCCGCCAGCACGGCGAGCACGGCGTTGGGTGATATGCGTTTCAGATCGACCCAGCGGTAGTGGAGCTCGAAGTCCTTGCGTCCTTCCAGTAGGGCCAATATCTGCGCACGCAGCATAAAGGCGCTCGCGGGCGGCGGCAACCAGCGCAAGACGAGGACGGGCAAGACCGTCAGCATGATGATGGACAGGCCGATGCCGATCATCAGGCGGCGGATGCGGGACGATTGGCGGCGCGGCCGCTGGTGGTTGCCCCGCCAGCGAAAAACCGTGTCCATTACGCCCGCATGGATTGGCCGCTTTCGAGTGCCGCGCTTGCTAGCGCCCCGAAACCTTGTGCGGAAACGGCACTCTAAGGGTATGAAGTCGTTCACCATACATTGTTTGCCGATAAGTATCGCACGAACCGAAGCAGCCGGTAATTGGCGTGGCTGGATGACTTACCGGCGAGGCCCATAGACCGGCTTAGGAAAAGACAGCCTTGAGGAGGTTTTGCCATGTATCGCGGACGACCGCTCGTCGTTTTTGCGCTCATCATCCTGAATGCCTGCAGCACGTTGAGGACGGGTTACGATTATGACCCGGCATACCGGGTCATAATCGTAACCCGTCCTCAACGTGCTGCAGG
>CADDZF010000097.1 GCA_902812445.1 Methylococcaceae bacterium
GATCACCTGCTTGACCGCCGCGTCCCGAAACTCCGGCGTGTATCTACGATCGGGTCCTGATTTCATACGTCCTCCACCAGGTCAACATAACAGACCTCGTGGCGTCCATTTTTCGGGGGCCAGATCAAAGAGACTCAGAGCGCTCTAAGCCAGCTTCGCGCCGGAATAAGAATGGTTTCTGCGAAAGCGACCGGCTCGTTCTCAGGGTTGTACCAACTGAACGGCCACTCATGGCGCGGTAATGAAATCGCTTCGTGAGCCGTATTTACGACCAAGAATTCCCTGCCCTTGTCGGAGCTTAGGTTCGCAATCAAGAGGCGCTCATCAGCCGGGATGGGACAGGGCACCTGTAGGGAGGGATCGACTGCTTCGGCGCTCGCACCGAGCAGCGAAGGAGGTATCCCGAGTGCTAGATCGTGCAATTCCAGCATGGCCTCGACCAACCACTTTCGGTATTTCGCATCGCCCTGCAGAGTGCACGCCTGATAAAGCGCCTCGGCCCAAAAACCCAATGCATACTGACTATGAGGAGTTTCCTTCCATTGCTCGCGAATGCCACTTTGCCGAACGAAACGCAGGCCGTCTTCCACGATGTCCGGATTTCCTTCTTGCGGGAAGCGCCTTGCAAAACGCAATAAATCCATCAGATTAATCGTCTGATAATTGTGAGCCCACGTTTGCAAAGTCAGCTCCCGGTCGATATATCCGCCCGGCATAACCAGCCGCGGAAACTTGGATTTAATCAGCGGTAAGCGCGGAATCAGATATTTCCAGGCAATGCGCTTTATGGCTCTTACCGGTAATGGCAGACGTTCAGCCAAGGCCCGGGGAAGAAAGGTCAAACCGATGGCTTTGAAAAGGGGCCGATAAAGCCACTCCGCCGATCGCAACCGCAGGACTTTCGCGACTGCCTTTCTTGCGCTTGAGACCTGAGCCGCGTATTGACTGTCGCCGGTCACTTGCCGATAGCGATCCAGCGCAATGGTCGTATCCAGATGGGTATTCAACACCAGCATATTCGTGGCCGACTTGCCCAAAACCCGGCTGTTCACCCAACGAAAAGGACCCTGTCTCATCCGCTGCGGACTTCGCTCCAGATTGTCATGCAAAAACCAAGTCTCTCCGCCGACCGTATCCGTTTGGCGGCTGATAAACGCGGCCGCGCGGCCCAGAGCCTCGCGAGCGGCCTCATCATTTTTTTCCATGAGCGCATCCATGAGGACGTGCATTCCGCTGCAATGAAGCCTGCAGTGGCATTCCATGTGGTCCGTCCACGAGCCATGATACCAGCCACCATCGATACTCTGGCGAGACAACACGGAAAGCAGTACCTGCGCCTTCAGTAAGGAGTAAATCCGCTTCTCAGTTGCTCGCTCAAGACCGCAGAGCGTGACGTACAGTGCATGGGCGTCATTTTCGGAGCATATCTTGCGGCGATGCGGCCAGGAGAAATTATTTTCGTATATGTATCCATGGATGAGATGCAGATATAAATCAGCAGGTCGACGGTAACGAGTATGCGATCCCCATAAAAAGTAACTCTGCGTTTCTATGTACGCAGGTTCGGCCAGAGATTCGATGATATCTCCGCCATCGCTATCGATTTGCCAAATTCCCCAATCCAGATAGCCCTCGTTCCCAAGGGTGAACGAAATGGCGGTTTTCGTGGGCGAGACGCGAATGTCGTTTATCTGCGCGTCGATCTCGAACAGAATATGTCCCTGGTCGTCCGATTGCCTGACTTTCGGAATCTGAGGCGACCAGTAAGTCGGATTTTGCTCGTCGGCAGGAAGAACCAGCCAGCCACCGGACGCGCAGGCACTGATCTTATATTCACCTGAAATGGCGAAGCATAGGTTGTTGGTGTGATGGGTATCGGAGCGAAAAAAAACACAGCGGGCAGGGTGTCCTTCAAACGTATCTATCAGCAGCTCATACCCTTCCGCGAGAACATATTTCGACCGTTGCCTGATCGCCTGGCTGATCAGCTCGCGCGGACAGAGAAATAGCTCTCCCAACAAGATCTCGCTCACGCTGCTGTCAGCCATCGCTAACTATCCTTACCAGTCATGGTGGGGTTATCCCTCTGATACGAAGTAATATGATCAGGAATAACGCGCGCAACGCGCACTCTAAAAGTTGAGCCTAAATGCAGAAGCGGGGCTTACTTGTGGGCGATAATAAACATCATGGGGGAAAATCCCATGGATTTAGCAAAACCCTTGACGCGCTCATGCTTGGCGATTCGCCAAGGCAGTAATGCGAACACGCGTTCCAGTACGCAAAGATAATTTAGATATACCGATGATGGGGTCGCGGGCTGGTCCTTCCTCTGCCTTATGGCGGCGATATTTTGGAAACCAGCAGCATTAGCGATGTGTTTTATCTCGCTATACGTGTATTCCTTAAGGTGCATGCCTTCCGCACGTTTACGCTTGAATACTTTAGAGATGTCCCAAGGCCCGTACCAAACATGCGGGGTTGCCATAATATATCGACCGCCTTTCGCTAAGATCGATATAACACCAATCATATGCATCACCAGATCATCGGGATGAATATGCTCGATAACATTGTCGGATACGGCAACATCGTATGAATTGATGGGCTCGAAGCGATCGAAGTGAATACCGTCCGAGATGCCCCAAGTTAAATTGGGATGTTCTATGACGTGTTTCCGCCCTCTTTCATGAGTAATTTCCGTTCCTCTGCAGTAATGGCCTAGCGAGGCTAAGTATGAAATCATTGTGCCTTTGCCGGAGCCGATCTCATAAATTCGTCTTGGCGGAGTTCCAATCAGCATCGCCCAGTCACGATATTTCTGCGCGGGCGGAGTTGCGGTATTTGCGCCAATATACCGGTTTAACCATTCTAACTTTGTATAAAGTGTGGTGTAGCACTTCTCAAAGGTATCCCACCGACTTTCCGGAGTCGAATTCAGCAGTTCTCGAGTAAGCCGCGTTTCCAGGTCCCAATGAGCCAATATCATTTCTTCGGTGACTTCGGCCGTACGAGGAATGTTGTAGTTCCAGCGATAGCGATTGATGAGTTCCTGACCTCTAGGTTCTTTCATATGGTTTGTTTTGTTTACACTCGTTCACAGTAATAGATCTAGGTTGTTTGCTGAATCTCGGGCAGTCACCGTGGATTGGCGGATAGTGGAGGATTCGCGAGGGTTCCGGATTACCAATGGCCCACCGGCGGACGAGTCACCGAAAAGCGAGCCTTTATGGAGGCGGTTCGGCGCTCGGTCCGTATGGAAAGTACGGTCCATCGACGCCACCCTGTATCGCGCTACTACGAGCGCTCCTCAGGCCTTTTCTGCTTCCAATGAGCGCTATCCCTTGTGCTGGCTTCGCATAAGCCCCTCTGACAAAGGAGGACTGAAAGCCTACTCCTGACACTCTTTTTCAAGAAGACCGGCGAGCGCCGCAAAATGCTGTTGATTCCATCTCTCCGCATAAGCATATGCACGATCTGACAACGTTCCTGCCAGATTGCGGTCGGTGAGCAGTTTCACCACACTCGCTGCGAAATCGACCGGATTATCGGCTGCTAAGTAGGCGTAATCCTGACCTGCTTCGAGTCCCTTTGAACCGATGGAAGTCGTGACCAGCGGCATTCCATAGCCAAGTGCTTCGATATTCTTGATATTAAGCCCCGTCCCGTAGCTGACCGGGTTAATCACGATATCCGCCTGGGCATAAGCGAGCTCGATATTTTCCATCTCGCCCAGCTTGACACAATATGGAGTATCACTGAGTTTTTCACATACTTTACCAGCCACTAGCAGCTTGGAATTACCCGTTTGGCGGACAATTAAAGGCATGGTGTGCTCGATAAAAGCTTGGATGGATTGAACATTGATCGGATTAACTGAACCAACAAACAAAAGATTCTGTAAAGGGCCTTCTGGTAAAGGAAAATGGATTTTTTTCAATGTTATTAGATGACTGATCGTGACTACCCTTTTATGGCTAATGCTTTCAAAGTGGTTTTTTTCTTTTTCCTGGATCGCAATCACTATATCTGATCTATCCAAACCCTTTTTTTCGCCAGCGGCCGTGGTCGAAAACCATTGTGGACGTGCGCCCTGCTCCAAGTAAAGTCGATGTCTGTTGGTTAGTACATCTTGAGTATCAATGAGTTTGAGAGTTCGCGAGTTGAAACGTTCGAGCGCTTTAGACATATAAACGTAGGTGACGATGACGGTATCGAAACCGATACTTTTGTGAAGTTCATCGATCCGAGCGTCAATGGTTGCATCGTAGAAATCGTCTATCGAATAGAGATATCGGCTTTCAGGGTCAATATAATGCTTAATCTCGTTAATAAGTTTTTGCAGTCCGACAGCTTTCTTGGACGGCCTTTGGTAAGGCACAGAGAAATAATGGTCCTGACCCCAATACTCCTTCATGCTCCCCTCGTCGCCGATTTCAGCTCGGATAAATAGAAAATAGATTTCGTGCCCCAATTCTCGCAGGCCCGTTAGCAGACGAAAAGTTCTCACTCGGTTTCCGGCATTTTGTGGATGGCTAGGCACTGGAGAAATGGCTAGGATTTTTCTTTTCATTCGTGCAGGTGATGGTCTATTTGTGGAGACCAAACGATTCAGATAGGGATTATTTTGCTTACTAAGGCTCGCAGCTTATGTCGGTACCAACGAAAAGCTCGCAACTGTTCCGGCGTAAGTAGCATATTTTTAGATGCCCGATAAAACGCTCGCTGTATTTTTCTCGAAAACGGGCTATGCCATATGGCGGATAAGGCCAGTTCATCCGCTTTTCCCGGTCTTTTCATCCGGTTATATAAGTTTATCCACTTCATGTAATCGTCGCCGAGTGTAGTCGGGGCTGCAGTAAGCCGTTGCCAAATGCCAGGTAATTCAACCCTAGAGTTTTCAGTTAATATCTTAAGCTTTCTTCGCCGCTCGATACTCGCCAACCGGCACCGATCCGCCATCTTTCGCTGCGCACTAATCTTTTTAATTGAGACTTGCTCGGTGTGCATACGATAGCCAAGCAGCGGTTGGGGGATGTTGGCAAGTAGGTATCGTTCCGACATTCTGAGCCATAGATCATAATCCTCTGCGTGTAGAGCGGCGGGATTATAGCCGCCCACAGCCAGAACAGCCTTTTTTCTGAACATCACGCTGGGATGGCATAGCCAGCAAGATTCAAGCAGGGCTTCTCGAATCGCGTAGCTGTCGGTAGGCATGCGCCATAGACTGAAGACATTATCGCCATCATCAATCAGGTTAACCCACGTTCCAACGACGGCTATTTCAGAATGAAGGTCTAAAAACTCGACCTGAATGGCGAATCGTCCAGGAGATGCAAGATCATCGCTATCCATGCGGGCAATGTATCCGCCTTGGGCCAGGCCTAAGCCAAGATTCAGAGTATTGATAAGACCCCGGTTACGATCATTATTGATAATTCGCACGCGAGGATCGGTATAGGCTTGCGCGATGTCCAAGGATGAATCGGTGGAACCGTCATTTATTATCAATAGCTCGAAATCTGTGTAAGTCTGATGCAGAATACTTTCGATCGCCTGCCCGAGAAATTTCTCACCGTTGAAAACCGGCATAACCACGCTTACCCGGGGCTCATCTGCTCGAGCGGTAGACCCTTTCATATTAGGCTTTAGCAAAAAATTTGCGGTATTCGATCGGGGCATGCTCAATCGGGCAGCGGAGTACTTCCTATTGGAGTACTCGTGAAATTGGCGCCCTATAAGGGGTACGACTCAACGACATTAAAAGCTTCCTCCTTAGTAAGGTGCGCATTCCTCGCTAGAAACTCTTCCATTTTTAGCTGTGTCGGCTCGAACTGGTAATTCGATATCGGTTTGCGCAAGCTATGATCGACCGGTGTAGCATCAATAATCCCGATACGGAACCCGTTCTGCTGAGCGATTACTGGCCAGATGAAGTCCAAACCCCATCCCATAGGCGCCGATTCATCAAACGGCGTTATGAATGGAAGGATGTCACGGCGAATACTCACCACCGGGCCGATTTCGACAAACCGCGTCTGGCGCGCTATCACAGCGTCGACTTGTTCGACAATGGGGTTGTCGATATAGCTATTATGAGTCCGCGACGGTTGCGCGAGAGCTAGGTCATAGCGATCCTGGATCGCGAGGAAATTATCCAGAAAGTTCTCCGGCAGCGTAATGTCATCATCACAAAGAATTACGAAGTCGTAATCGTTTGCTCGGGAAGCAGTCAGCAGATGATTCAGCAAGGCGAATTTAGGTATCGTTCTATCGATTCTTTTCATCGTGACCGCTTTAACCGACTTGGAAGGCGCATCACCGCGCAACGCTATCCACTTTTGCCTCACAATGTAGTTTTCCGAACAGCCAAGCTCCGAAACGATGTGTTGGATCAGGTTTTCTCGGTAGGCGAGATAAATGCCAACGACTAGTACGATGGGTATTTTTGCATTGCTTTTACGAGCCCGCTGGATGAAAACATAATCTGCAGCTCGAAAAGCGAGTTTTTCCAAAACCGCTAACACTCGTGCTCCAAACAGGACAATCCTAGCCGATTCATAGAGATATATGCCTTAAACTGCACCATTATTCACAAAGTAGAAGCCCGCGCGTCCTCCGCATCCTTCTCGATTCACTCGCTCGGCCTCCCGCGCAAACTGAGCCATTTGCTCCTGAGTAAAGATGCATTTCTCGGGATTAACCAGAAACGAGTTTTCAGCGAACAGCGGAATGTCTTTCTGGTACTGTTCGCTGCCGGCAAACTCAAATGCGGTCGAATCGTAGACGACATCAAAAAGCTCCAAGCCATACGCGCCACATAACAGCGTAATGCTTTTTGCCGAATGCAAAAAAAAATGCCTTGGCGCGTCTAGCTCAACCCAATTCACACCGTACTTTTCCCAAGCATAAGAGGAAACGATTGGGATTCTTAGCAAACAGACGCCACCAGGTTTAAGCAATCGTTTAACAGCAGTTAAAGTCGTCAACGGATCGGCAATGTGCTCGAAGGAGTGGTGAAACATGATAAATGCATAGCTTCCGTCCAACTCGGTAACGCTTTTTTTCAAAATAGGAATATTACGATATTTCGTTTCGTAATCAATATACGGATCTACTCCCAGCAAATTCCTGAATCCCAATTTCTGGAAGTCAGCCAGCCATTCGGAAGAGTTACCGCAGCCTACGTCCAAGATGCCGTCGTCAAAGCTGCCGATCCGAGCTCTTTTTATTATCGGCATATATTTATTAAGCACGTTATAAGGAAGCTTAACGAAGGGCTTCAATAAGCGGTTGATTTTTACCCCCTTCCCAAAAATCGCCGTTCTGCACCTTTGTTTAATCAACAGATCGTAAAACCTGTTCTTTTTGTTAATTTGCTTTTCAGCATTGAACGAATAATACCCTTGAGGGTAATACTTGTGCATATCCGATGGAACATCGGTAATCTGGAGGCACTTACATGCGCGGCACTGAAAGTAAGTAAATTTTTCTCTGGTGCCAAACATCATTTCTCTTGACTCGAACAAGGAATGATTATCGTCAGTCGCGCAGATTTTACACTTCATCGTTCCAGTTTAAATGGTACCCTTGTACTCATGCCTTATACGGAGTGGACTGCCTGCACATTGCTTTGCGACCAAACTGCATCGCTTTGCGGTTGAGCAGGCTTGATAGAGATGTCCTGCCATTCAGCATCCAGACAAACAAATCCTTCAGAGCCGGCCATACTGCGTAATCCTGCAACGGCCTCCACTTGGAAATGATGTACACTTTCTGCATAGAAGACTGCTCTGTAGAGTTCTCCCGAGGTAATACCGATGCGCAATGAGTAGCTTCCAGCTAAAAAGGGAAAACGGTTTATTCGACATCGCGCCTCATATATACCAGGCACTAGCTTAGTTTGCCGGAATTGCTCACCACTGTTGTGTGTTGCTAAATAGAGAATATCGGTTGTGTGAACTCCGATACCAAAAGTCGGTTTGATCAAGTCAATATTGGTCTTATAACGAATAACGACGTCTATGTTTTCGTATTGCTTGATCTTTTGGGTTACTCTACCCAGTTCATCCTCCAGTTCTATGCCAAGCAACTCAACTTCGCCTAGGCTCTCCAAACGGCCATTGCCATTAGAATGGGGGCTGGACGGTCTATTCGCTGTACTTTTTATTTTTTCATCGCTTCTCTCATAAAACAGATTGGTGACATACGAGGATTCTCCATCCACCAGTAGTTTTCCCGCATCGAGCAAGATTACGCGCGTACAAATGCGCTCCACCTGCCGGATATTATGGCTGACTAGCAAGACTGTTTTTCCTTGTCGCTTGATGATATGCTCCATTCGGTCAAAGCACTTCCGCTGAAACGCCAGGTCTCCAACCGCCAACACTTCATCCACGATCAAAATATCTGCATCAATGCTGGTTGCAATTGCAAATCCTAATCTTACCGTCATGCCTGAGCTGTAACGCTTGACTGGCGTGTCGATGAATTGTTCAAGCTCGGCGAAGCTGATGATGTCATCGATCTTCTGGTGGATTATCTTTTTGGGGATGCCCAGGATTGCGCCGTTTAGATAGATATTCTCTCGTCCGGTCAATTCGGGATTGACGCCGGCGCCGACTTCAATCAGCGGCGCCACGCTCCCGCGCACGATTATTTCGCCGCGGGTGGGCTTAGTGATACTGGCTAAATGTTTCAGTAAAGTGCTTTTTCCTGCGCCATTGCTGCCGATAATGCCGACGACTTCACCTTTTTCGATTTTAAAGTCGACATCATCAAGGGCTTTAAAACGTTCCCTCGAGACGGGTTGGCGCCTGCTCAGCCGTTTGAGCATATTCGTGGTGGTTTCCATTAAACTCGTCAGGTTACCGAGCCGGTATTCTTTGGTTACGTGATTGACTTCTATGATTGCCATGCGTTTGAGGCCTGCGAATATCCTAAACGGTGATGAAGATTCGGCGTTAAAAATCGTACTTATATGACGTCTGCGAAATAGTATTCGGCTTTTTTAAAATACCAATAGCTCATCGGCAGAATCAGCAAGGTTAACGTGACTCCCGG
This sequence comes from Methylococcaceae bacterium, assembly GCA_902812445.1. GTDB lineage: Bacteria > Pseudomonadota > Gammaproteobacteria > Methylococcales > Methylococcaceae > CADDZF01. Next base: position 9,064 of record CADDZF010000097.1, read on the forward strand.
CCACATCGATGCAAAGTCTGGCGGCACGCCTTTTAGGAGCACACGCTGAAAACTGTCGATGATCCCGGCGAGAGGATTTAAAGTATATATTTTGTAGAGCGTTTCCGACCACTCACCACCCGCATGCTCTACCAGCAGCTTATTTTGCACCAAGCTGAGCGGATACATGACGGGCGAGGCATACATCGCAAGCGACAATACGACTGGCAGCGCCGCCGACATATCGCGGTAATAAACATTGATCGCTGCTCCGAAGAAGCTGATGGTCAATGCAACAATCATGGTGTACAGAATGATGACGGGTATCCAGAGAACTTGAATGGTGGGTGCCATATGGTAATAGATCATCAAGCCGGCCAGAATAAAGAAACTTATAGTCAGCTCCACCAGTTTGGTAACCATGGCGGTCAACGGGAAGACTTCGCGCGGAAAATAGATCTTTCGGATCAAGGGAGCGTTAGAGGTCACGCTGGCGACCCCTTCAGATGCGGATTCCTGAAAAAACACCCACGGCATGAGTGCGGCGAAGGTCAATATCGGGTAAGGGACATCGCCCGTCTCGATGCCGACAAAACTTCTGACCAGTGTGAAAATGAGCATCAAGGTTACGGGTTTAATGACCGCCCAGGCCAAACCCAAATAGGCTTGCTTGTAGCGGATCGCTATGTTCTTCCAGGCAAGGGCAGCGATCAGTTCGCGGTAGCTATAAAGGTTTTTGGCGATGTTGAGCATTTGATGTCATTTAGCGAATGAAAAAACATAAGGGCCAGCCTGAGCATGGTGAACTCGCAGAAAACTCATCCGTCGTCGGAGCGCTCGAATTCCCGGGCGGATGGTTTGAAAGCTGCGCGAGCGTCGAAAATTCAGCTCATTATAGAGGACGGATTTAGACCTGCAGGTAGCGCCACATGACTGACCACATAACGGTGTTTTCCAGACGCCTCTGCTGGAATCTCATCTAGCAATCTGATGCACACGGTGATTTCATTGCCCAAACGCGCCTTTAATTGTTGGATAATCGTCGGCTCTATGCTCCCTTGCCACCTGGAATTGGGAACTATTTGAACTTCGAAATCTTTATGCGTGTGCTGGATGAACTTGAATTCACCCACTCCCGTAGCAGCGCGCAAAACATAGATGACGGCCAGCGCGTGCATTACTGTTCCGTCTGATCGTGTAACAAAATCGGTCGTTCGCCCCAGTACCTCATCGATGACGTGCAAGCCCCTGCCGGCTCGGCATGGCATGGTGGACAATCGAATCATGTCACCTGTCCGGTAACGTATAAAAGGCTGCGCGTCCGAGCATAGACCGGTTATAACCGCCTCGCCGATCTCACCTGGCGGCACCGGGTTTCCGTCGCCATCCAGTACTTCTAGCAAAACGCTTTCGCTCATCATCAGCAATTGTCCGTCAGGCGATTCATGGGCGATGAGTCCGCTGTCGCGGCTGCCAAATTCGTTGGCGACAGGCGCTTTAAACGCTTCCTCGATCAAGGCCCGCTGATGAGGATAAAGAGATTCTCCCGTGGTGCAGACGACTTTCAGATGAGGCAGCTCGATTGTGTGGCCTTGGCCTTGGGCGAAGGCCGCCAAAAGAGCGATGCTGCTGGCATAGCCATAAATGCATTGGGGTTTGAACGCCTGCATGGTTTCCAGATACTTTGCCATGTTTGCCTCGGACATGGCAAAGGCATTGAGCAGCAACTGATTGATCAAGCGGTCGCGAAGGCTCTTGATATGATCGGTCTTGTTGAGTTCGACAGGAGCACCCCAAAGGTAGACTTCGCGTTCGCCTAGATCCACACCCCACCAGCGACGCGCCCGGATTCTACTCGCAGCGTCGGCGGCTTGGCGCATCCGGCCATAATAAAAAATCAACGGTTGACCACTTGACCCGCCGGTATTGTAGCGGTACGCGCCCCCTGGCACGCCTCGCCAGACCATACGATCGCCGTGTTCCTGGGCGTCCGCCTTGGTCATCGTAGGAAGCCGGCGCAAATCATCGAAAGAAAGCGGCGGAGCGCTTTCGGAAAGGTCAATCTGCGCCTTTTGTATGTTCTCGGCGTGCCAGGGAGAATGATCAGCAGCGATTTGCAATAATCGTTTCAATTTCCTTAATTGGAGCCGTTCCAGCTGATCTCGCGGCAACCATTGCGTGCGTTCAAGATCTCGCAGGCAGCGAAAGGTCGGACGGTGAAAAATCTTTTCGTGAAGTGGAAAAAGAAGTTTGCGGATTAGGGTCGGCTGCATTTTGGATACGATTATCGGCGATCGAGGGCGCTGTAATTTTGTGATCTAGAGTGTAGA
>CADDZF010000098.1 GCA_902812445.1 Methylococcaceae bacterium
GCCGAACCTTTGAGTGCGGCGCTGCGAGCGTTCAAGCGCCAAGCCCTGCACGCGGCTAGGCTCGGCCTCATCCATCCCGGCACCGGCGAAGCTTGCGTATGGGAGGCGGATTTGCCGGAGGACATGCACCGCTTGCTGCTAATGCTGCGGGCGGCAGCGTGAGTGAGAGCGGGCTCTGGATTGAGGCAGATTGGCCGGCTCCCGAAGGCGTGCGCGCTGTCACCACGCTGCGTGCCGGTGGTTGCAGCCGCGGTGCCTATGCCAGTTGCAACCTCGCTCTACACGTCGGCGACAACCCGCGCTACGTGACCGCCAATCGACGGCTGCTGCGAGAACGGCTTGCGCTGCCGTCCGATCCGATCTGGCTGCGCCAGGTGCACGGAGCGCGGGCCGTGCGAGCGGAAGCGGGGCGGCTGGCCGCGGCGGATGCCAGCTATACGCGGCGAGCCGGCGTCGTCTGCGCGGTGCTGACCGCCGACTGTCTGCCGATTCTGTTATGCGACCGCAGCGGCTCTTGCCTGGCCGCCGTGCATGCCGGCTGGCGCGGATTGGTGGCCGGGGTGGTCGAAGCCACCATTAAGGCCATGCAGGCGGACTCTCTGATCGCCTGGCTGGGGCCCGCCATCGGTCCGGAAGCGTTCGAAGTGGGAGAAGACGTGCGCCAAGCGTTTTTGCGCAAGGCGGCAGAATTCGCTGCTGCGTTCCGCTCGAAGGACGCAGGAAAATGGCTGGCCGATCTCCCCGCACTCGCGCGATTTATCTTGCACCGGGCCGGGGTCGAGGACATTTACGGCGGTGGCCTGTGTACGTATGCCGCACCCGAGCGCTTCTTCTCCTACCGGCGCGACGGCGTGACCGGCCGTATGGCGACGCTCATCTGGCGCCAATGATCATTCTCGATCCGTAAAAGCCCATGCCCCTCCTGCTGTGGATTATCCTGTTCACGCTGCTCGGCGGCGTGCTCAGCGTGGTGGCTGCGTCATTGTTCTTGCTGCTGCCGGAAAAACATCACCCGAACGTTCTGCCACACGGCGTCAGCTTCGCTACCGGCGCGCTGCTGAGTGTGGCGTTCTGGGATCTCTTGCCCGGCGCGGTGGCGGCGACCGGGATTGAAGGGGTGCAGGGCCTGTTTCTCGTGGTCCTGCTCGGGATACTGGCGTTCTTTCTACTGGAAAAATTGCTGCTGTGGCGGCACAGTCACGGCGACGACTACGCGGGACACGCATCCGCCGAAGCGCATTTGCTGCAGCCGGCCGGCATGCTGATCGTGCTGGGCGATGGCATCCACAACTTCGTCGACGGCGTATTGATCGCCGCTGCGTTTCTGGTTGATATCCACCTCGGCATCGTGACCAGCCTGGCCGTCGCAGCGCACGAGATTCCGCAGGAGGTCGGCGACTTCGCCGTTCTGCTGCAGAGCGGTTACTCGAAGCTGAAGGCGTTCGTTTATAATGTAGTGTCTAGCCTGGCGACCGTTGTGGGCGGCGTGCTGGCCTATTTTGGTCTGGAACAGCTGCACGGCGCGCTGGCTTATTTTCTGGCCGTGGCTGCCTCAAGCTTCATCTATGTGGCGGTTGCCGATCTGATTCCTAATCTGCACCGACAAACCGACGCCGGGGCGATCGTCCAGCAAATGGCGCTGATCGTGGCCGGCGTGCTGCTGATCGGTGGGCTGGATAGCCTGGTACACAAACACTAGCTTTCGAGTCACTGAGTGTGGAGAAATCGATCAGATCGCGCCGGCAGCCGATCCGGCTCCATCCACCGCCCAAAAGTTCACTGCCAAATCAGGTCATGCCTCGAATAGATCACGCTACCGCGCCCGGTAGCCGAATCAGTCCGATGGACAGTGCTTGCCGCACGCTCCGGGGCTTTTGACCATCGCTGTCAGGTTGCTGACGAACTGGCGGGAACATTCCTGCCATGAATAGCGCTGCGCATAGCGCCTGCAATCGCGAGGATTTAACTGGAGAGCTTTCATAGCCGCCTGCCCAAGATCGTGATCCAGCACGCCGACGCGCCGATCCTGGATGACGTCCTGAGTGGCCGGTACCGGATAGCCTGCGACGGGCACGCCGCAGGCGAGCGCCTCGAGGAGCACCAATCCGAAGGTGTCGGTGAGACTGGGAAAGACGAAGACGTCAGCCGCTGCGATATACCGAGCCAATGCTTCGCCTTGCTGATAGCCCACAAAGTGAACCCCGGGGTACTTGATCTGCAGTGCTTCGCGCTGCGGGCCATCGCCGACGACATATCGAGTACCGGGCAGATCGAGGCGGAGGAAGGCCTCGATGTTTTTCTCGATGGCCACGCGTCCGGCGAACAGGAATAGGGGCCGCGCGTCGGTAATAAACGCTTTCTCCCGTGGCCGAAAGAGTGTGCTGTCCACGCCTCGCGACCACCTTGCCAATCTGTGAAAGCCCTTCTCGGCCAGCGCCTGCTGGAGGGAGGCGGTGGCAACCAGGACATGATGGCTCTCGCTGTGGAACCAGCGCAGGTAGGCATAGCCGATGGCCAGCGGCAGGCCGATGCGCAGCTTCAGGTATTCCGGAAAATAGCTGTGGAAGGAGGTCGTGTAAGCAAACCCGTTCTGGCGGCAATAGCGACGAGCGGCAAAACCGATCGGCCCCTCGGTCGCCAGATGCATCGCCTCGGGCTTGAATGCCTGCACGATGGACCGCAATTTCGGGCCGCACCCAAAAGCGAGGCGAACGTCCGGATAACCGGGACAAGGCCAGGTGCGAAAGCGTTCGGGCCCGATCAGCTCGACGGCATGACCCAGCTTTTCCAACGCCTCGCGGGTGTGGCTCAAGGTGGTCACGATGCCGTTGATCTGTGGCTTCCAGGCATCGCTGATCAAGGCGATTCGCAAAGTCGCTCCGGTTGCTATGAGGATGTTCCGTCGATGTTCCGGACATCACCATTTCGCCACGACCTGGCCGCTGGGCGTGGCGATGAGAGAGATGGCGCTGCCCACTTAGCGTACGGCGAAGATTGCCCGCCTGACAAGTTGAGTTGAAACAGCCGGTAACGCGCGTAGACTGGTAGCGAAATCGTCACCGGAAGCGCGGCTTGGCGATCTGCAGCGATGCTTTGCGTGGTCTCAAACGCGCGCTTCTTGATTCATCTTTGTCGCGATCAATCATCCCACCCCGACTCGCTGCCATCCCTTATGGGCAGATCAGGATTGCCACGCAGAATGATGTTTTACTATGCGCTTCCGCATCTCACGCATGCGGTCGTGACGTTGCCCATGGCGCTCTTCATCCCAGCGTTTTATGCCGACGATCTGGCCCTGCCACTCGCCGGAGTGGGTGCGGCGATCGCCGCGTCGCGCATCCTGGATATCTTCATCGATCCCCTGATCGGCATCGTGAGCGATCGCCTGCGCACACGCTGGGGCCGTCGAAAACCGTGGATTGCCCTGGGTACGCCGCTCCTGATGCTCGCGGCCTGGATGATTTTCGCGCCGGCCGGCCAGGTGTCGCTCCTGTATTTGCTGGGTTGGTCCAGTGTGCTTTTTCTGGCCTACACCTTGGTCGACCTTCCTCACAAGGCATGGGGAGCTGAGCTTTCCAGCGACTATACAGAACGTACGCACGTGGCGGCTTGGCGTGAGGGCTTGGGCGCCATCGGGCAGATCATGTTTCTGGCAGTCCTCTTCGTCATGGAGGTTCTGGGACAGTCGGAGAATCGCGTCCAACTCAGGGTAATCGCCGCGATCATCGTGGTCAGTCTGCCTTTTCTGGTGAGCGTGGCGCTCGCCAAGGTACCTGAATTTCCAGCCGAGGAACTGACGGGCCGGCGCTACTTAGGATGGGATGCGCTTCGACTGGTCCTGCACAATCAGGCCTTCGTGCGGACACTGGTCACCTTGGTGCTGCTCGGTTCTGCCGTCATGATCCAGGCGACTTTGCACAAACTGGTATTGACCCATGTCGTTGGCCGTCCCGATTTCTTCGCCGCGATGATCCTGGCGGAGAATCTTGCCGCGCTGGCCGTATTGCCGGTCTGGATGAAGCTCGCAAATCGTGCCGGCAAACATCGAGCCGTCATGCTCGCAGCGCTCTGGGTCGGTTTATGGAGCCTCGGTTTTCCCTGGGTCGGCCATGGCGATGCGGTCCTCTACGGGTTCCTGATCGTGCTGCGAGGCAGTAGTTTGGCGGCCATCTTTATGCTGTCGAACTCGATTGCCGCCGACGTGGTGGATCACGATATCGTCGCCTCGGGCCAGCAACGCACGGGCCTTTTTTTTGCCGTATGGGGTATAGCGATCAAGCTGGCCGTTGCACTCGGCGTTTTTTTAGGGACCGCGCTACCCGCCGCGTTCGGTTTCGAGCCTTCCGTGGCGCCGAGTGCGGTAGCCGAACGGTGGCTAATGTTGATCTATGGCTGGTTGCCCTGTCTCGTCATTGCGCTGGGTGTGCCGATGATGTGGCACTTTCCGATCGACCAGGCGAGACAACAGGCATTGAGAGCGGAAATTGCCGCGCGACGGGTCGAAAGACGACGCTAGAGAAAAGCTCGTACAAGCCGTACGCAAGCGAATCCACGCGCACATTTCGAGCTGGCTTACTTATGCTGCCGCCTCGCTAGTCGTTGTGACCCACCACCTCATCGGGATTAAAGATGGTTCCGCCTTTGACCACGCGATCGATACGGCGTAAATGGGTGATATCGGTCAATGGATCGGCATCGAGCAGCAAGAAATCGGCGAGCTTAGTCTTTTCGATGGTTCCCAGCTCGACGGCGCGTCCCATGACGCGCGCACCGCCCTGCGTTGCGGCGGTGAGAATCGCTTGTGGGGAGAGCCCCGCCTCAGCCATCAGTTCGAGTTCGCGGTGCAGCGCTGGCCCGTGCAGAGTGCCGATGTTGCCGGCATCGGTTCCGGCGGCGATCGTTACGCCACTTTGGTGCAGGCGTTTCAGATTCCAGAACCGTATTTCCCGACGGGGCCAGCGGTAGGCCAGCAGCTTCTTCCAGGCCGGCAGGCGGGCGAGATCACCGAACGTGGCGATCACCTCCGGATCGCCGAACCGGCGCTCGATGTCGGTCAGTTCAACCTTCTGCCCCAGGACTTCCTGATAGCCTTCGTTGACGACGAGAGTCGTCACATAGACTCCATCACGATCCTTCAGCCGCTTGATAAAAGCCTCGGTCACTCGGCGGTCTTCCACGCTGTGGGCCAGGACGTCCGCCCCGGATTCCAGGGCCGCCCATGCGACATCCAGCTGCGTTGCGTGCACCACGACCCGTGTGCCGCCAGCATGACTCGCCTCGATCGCCGCTCGCACCAGCAGGCTCTGGGATGCAAGGCTCCGCCCGGGCAACGGAATGAACCAGATTTTGATGAGATCGGGCTTCCGGGCCAATACTTGGCGCACGGCGGTCCGAGCCTCCTCGGGCGCACTGACTTTGGGCACTGGCGGGTCTTCGGTTTTGAGCGCGGAAGGAAAATAGGTAGCGATCAACGGGCCGGTCACCGCGACGCGTGGCGCGGCCTTCAGGGTGCGGGCGAGTTCCCGCAGCTCAAAGGTCCAGAAAGGCCCGCCGACGTCCACCACCGACGTCACTCCGCTCGCCAGGTAGCGGGCCAAGGTCTTGGGCAGGCGTTGCTTGATCCAGACGATCTCGTCCGCATAAGGGCGAATGTCCCGCAGATCGATCACATCCGGCCGAGTATAAAGGCCGCCCGACTGGAAGAAATGCACGTGCGCATCGATCAGCCCGGGCACGATCCACTTGCCGCGGGCATCGATCACTTGGGCCTCGGGAGGAATCGGTATCTCGTCCCGGCTGCCGACCGCGACGATGCGCTCGCCCGCCACGAGAATCACCGCGTCGGCGCGAGGTGCGCCGCCGGTACCGTCGATGAGCGTCGCGCCTGTAAACGCCTTCATGCGGTCGTGTCCCGCGCTGACATCGGCCAAAACCTGCAGGGTAAGTAGAGCCCACACTAGATAGGACCGATGCGTCCACGGCAATCTATACCGATCCGTTTCCCCCGTCCAATGCCTCCTAAGGACAGTCGTTTTTCTTAGACCGCTTTTTGAAACGCGCATTGCGTGGAGCGGAATTGTCAGTCCGGGGCGTGGATACGAGGCGATTTTCTTGACCGCCTATATTTGTCGGTGTCGTCATGTCTTGCCTGATGGAAAGGCGTCAAGCCCACGACGGTAACGAAATCGCTTAAGGCGGGTCCAACCACGAGCACAGGTGAAAGAGCAAGAATGTCCATCCATGATGGCTTCTGCCTGTCCAAATTCGTTAAACCGAACACTAAGGGGGCAATCCCATGAAAGCCTTGCTACTGAGTGCAGATGGTTTTGAAGACTCTGAACTGCTCGTTCCGTATTACCGGTTGAAAGAGGAAGCGCTTGCGGTTGACATCGGCTCGAACAAAAGAGGAAAGATCGTTGGCAAACACGCCTATGAGGTTGCCGTCGATAAGACGCTGCCGGAAATCACGCCGGCCGATTACGCCATCCTCATTCTTCCCGGCGGGGAAGCGCCGTCAATCTTGCGGCAGCAACAAGTAGCTCTCGACATCGCCAGATTTTTCATGCAGGGCGATAAGCCGGTTGCCGCCATTTGTCATGGGCCGCAAATCCTCATCTCGGCAGGCGTCCTGCGAGGCCGGCGCGCTACGTGTTATCAGGCGGTTGCCGAGGAAATGAAAGAAGCCGGCGCGCGGTATGAGGATCAAGAGGTCATCGTTGATGGTCAGCTGGTCACGTCCAGACAACCGTCCGATCTCCCGGCTTTTATGCGAGAGCTTATGAAACTTCTGAAAAGGCGTTGACGAAGCTCGGGTATAGGCTCGTATTATTAACCCGGCCCTTAAATAGGCCGGGTTAATCCGGGTCAGGGATGCCCGGCGCGGCGCCAAGCCGCGTGAGCCAAGGCTGGGCGTGTACCGGCCTTGGCGATGGCCCGAAATACCAGGAGGGTATTTTCGGGCCGGAATAATGGCAACAGCCGGATCGGCGGCCGTCTGATCGGTGAATCCGATGAACAGTCATTGCTGTTGCGAACCTTTTCTCACGCCGCCTGTCACATTTTTTTGGGGAGCCGCAACCGCGGCTCCAGAATGCATAAATATAAGTGGAGGCTGACCATGAAAGTGCAAGAGATCATGACATCCAATCCAGTCTGCTGCACACCGGACACCCAGCTCGAAGCCGTCGCCCGCTTGATGGTGCAGCACGACTGCGGCGAGATACCGGTCGTGGAAAGCAAGGACACGATGCGATTGGTCGGCGTCATCACCGACCGCGATATTGTCTGTCGTACCGTGGCTCAAGGCAAGAACCCACTGAACGTCGCGGCCGGCGAGTGCATGTCGACGCCATGCGTGACCGTTACACCGGAGATGTCCATTGAAGACTGCTGCCAAGTAATGGAAGAATATCGCATCCGACGGGTGCCGGTCGTGGATCAAAACGCCTGCTGCTGCGGAATGGTCGCGCAAGCGGATATCGCCCAGCGCGCCCAGACCGGGCAGACGGCGGAGGTAGTCAAGGAGGTCTCGCGTCCGACATATGCCACGGAGCGGGCTTCGGTATAGAATCGGGAGGTGCGCCGTTTGTCGGCGTACAGCGCGGCGTGCCTTCTCCGCCACTCAGCGTTGGCGGTTCTGTCGGGTGTTGCAGAGATCGATCCGCGCTGTCTGTATGCCGGCGAGGCGTTTGCTTTTATTCTGTCGTCTACCTGAAGGCCCATCGGGCATCAATCCAGCGAGAGCCGTGGCCATCTCGCGAGGCCGAGACGGCCCCAAAGCGTTCGTCCTCGTCCCCGCAAGATTTGGAGCTGTCGTTAGCACCTCAGCGGCGCGAGCGATTGGCGTCCACATCTTTAGTTTCTCGACGGGAAGCCATAAATCTCACGGGTTAAGTCGTATCGGACGGTTGACAAAAAATAGACTTGGCCAGATCAGAGGTTTCATTTTTAGAAACAATATAGTTATTATTAGTGTTATTGTTAATAATAATAACGTCGCTATACTAGTCACCAAGCAAAGTCGCTTGATTCGGAAACATGAGGTAATCGCCATGACATCAGTGGAACTTTTTCTACTCTTGACACTAGCGGTTTCTGTCGTTGGCTCATTGATCTTCTGCTGGCTGCATTACCGCTATATGGCTAAGCTTAAAGCCAATGCACTAGGCCATACGACACAAAGCGCCTTTCCTTTAGTACGGGCAAACAGGACTATTTGACCGCTCCCCTTTCTCCTCCCTCCCAATGTAACCATTGGGCTTCAGACCTGCCTCTAAAGCAGGTCTTTTTTTGGTCGCAGATGCCACAGATGAGCTTTACGGCGCTGCGCCGTCCACCTGAGTGATTGGCCGACCTTCGGCAATCTGCAATATGGCGGGCCGCTCGATTTCAAGAATCCAGCCACTACTGCTGCCTCGCTTTCCGATTCAGCCACATCAAAGATGGTTAGAGGCCCCATGGTCCTCCGGCAACGCCCCCCGGAGGTGCTATGCCGAAAAATATTCTACCGCGCCGTGCGGCAAGGTGATCACGGATCGATTGATCTACGTTTCGGCGGTAGTCGGATCGATGATCATGCGTACCTCGGAGATACGATTCGCAGGGAAGCCGCCCTGGTTCGCGTGTTCCCGCACCATTGCCTCATTTGGGGCGATATACACGCAATAGATTTTGTCGTCGGTGACATAGCTCTCTATCCATTGCACCTGTGGCCCTAAATCGCTCAGTACGCGGCAGGATTTCTGCGAAATGGCTTGAAGTTCCTGTGCGGATAACTTTCCGGCACGCGGAATCTCTCGCTCGATGACATATTTCGGCATGGTGATCTTCCTCATTGCAAACGTTGCGAAGTAGATCATTTCTATTGCAGATTCGAGATCCCGTCAAGGCGGTCGTGCTCAGTCCGGCGTTGCAGTGCCGCGGCCAAGCGGAGGGACGACACTGGAGCTGGAGCAAATGAGCCGGCGCAATACAAGACCGCACGAGCAGCGATGCCTGATGCGGATCGCAGCCTAGCCTCTTCACCGGCGCGGTCTCGACAACGATAAACGCTGCTCTTTATGTTGAGGCTGGAGGGGGAGCGGACTACAATGCCGCACTTCCGGCAACTCTCTTCACTGCTTCCATGTCAGTCAACGACGAATTTGGCCAGCGGACGGCGGAACTCATCGAGGCGGGACGCTATATCCACGATCGAGGCTGGGCGCCGGCGACCAGCGGCAATTTTTCCGCCCGGCTGTCCGACGGACGCATCGCCATCACGGTGTCCGGCAGGCACAAGGGCGAGTTGACGGCGGACGATGTCATGCTGATCGACAGTGAGGGCCGTCCTCTGGGCGGGCAAAGGCCGTCGGCGGAAACCCCGCTGCATACGTCGCTGTACCGGCTGTATCCCACTGTCGAGGCGGTGCTGCACCCGCACTCGCCCAGTGCCACAGTGGTTTCGCGGCTGTTCGGCGATGAGCTGGCGCTGCAGGACTATGAACTGTTGAAAGCCTTGCAAGGCATCGAGACGCACGAGAGCCGGATCGTGGTGCCCATCTTTCACAACGATCAGGATATCCGCCGGCTCGCTCAGCGAGTGGAGGACTATATTGGTAGCCACGACGACGTTTATGGCTACATCATTGCCGGACACGGCTTCTATACATGGGGAACATCGATCAAGGAGGCCTTGCGTCACGTCGAAGCGCTGGATTTTTTGTTTGATATCGAAATACGTTTGCACGGAGTCGTACCACGATGAGCCTATTGACCATCCACCCCGAAAAGGCACCGCAGCAGGCAGAACGCTTCACCGATTTCGCTGCCATCTCCGAGCAACTGCAGAGCATTGGCGTACGGTTCGAGCGCTGGCAGGCGAACCGCGAACTTCCCGTCAACGCCGATCAGGCGACGGTTATCGCGGCCTATCGCGATTCGATCGAACGCCTGATGCGGGCTTGCGGCTTCCAATCCGTGGACGTCATCAGCGTGACCGCCGATCACCCTGACAACGCGGCGCTGCGCAGCAAGTTTCTCAGTGAACACGTGCACGCCGATTTCGAAGTGCGCTTTTTCGTTGACGGTCAGGGATTGTTTTATCTCCATCCCAACGACAAGGTGTATATCGTGCTGTGCGAGAAGGGCGATCTCATTAGCGTTCCCGCACATACCCGGCACTGGTTCGACATGGGCGAGAACCCGAATATCAAGGCCATCCGTCTGTTCACGACGGCCGAAGGTTGGGTTGCTCAGTTCACTGACAGCCACATTGCTGAACGCTTTCCGGGGCTGGGCGAATATGTCGCGGAGTATGCATGATCAAAGTCATCATGACGGATATCGAAGGAACCACATCCTCACAGTCCTTCGTCAAGGACGTGTTGTTTCCTTATGCCCGCGAGCGGATGGCCGAGTTTGTCCGCACACACGGCCAGCAGGAGGAGGTGGAAAACTTATTGGATGCGGTGCGCGTCCTGGCCGGAGCAGGGTTGAACGAGGAAGCGGTCATCGAACAATTGATCCGTTGGACAGATGAAGACAAAAAAGCCACGCCACTGAAGTCCTTGCAGGGGATGATCTGGGAGCAGGGCTATCGGCGGGGGCACTTTAAAGGTCATGTTTACGAGGACGCGGCGCGCAAGTTGCGGCAATGGCATGAGCAAGGACTGAAGCTCTACGTCTATTCCTCCGGCTCCGTATATGCGCAGAAATTGCTGTTCGGGCATACCGATTACGGTGATCTCAATCCTCTCTTTTCCGGTTACTTCGACACGCATATCGGCACGAAGCAGGAAGCCGCTTCTTACCGGAAAATCGCCAAGCGGCTGGGACGCGATCCGGCGGAAATCCTCTTTTTGTCGGACAGCGAAGCCGAGCTCAACGCCGCCCGCGCAGCAGGCATGGATACCGTGTGGCTGGTTCGCAAAGGCGCCTCCGATGCGACTGTGCCACACCGCCCGGCTGCCAATTTTGATCAAATTGTCTGGCGGTAGAGGGAAGATGCCTTCCGTACAGGCGCCCCCATCCATGGAACGGTGTCGCGGCTTTCAGTCCTGTGACGTAAAATCGTTCTGCCGGGCGGGTAAAGAATCCTCTACCCGGTCCAGCAGATTTGGGGTACCGGTCGAGATGGCCGTGGGAAACCGCTAAAACGGAGCGATGGGATGCTCGCCCGGACAGAGTTATTCCATTTCTACATCATAGATGAAACAATAAGCCGTGTTTTGTCATGAGGTACGGCAATGGCGAGAACGGCCAGCGGGCGGGAGGTTTTAGAGCAGGCCAAGGCTTGCTTGGCGAAGGCCAA
>CADDZF010000099.1 GCA_902812445.1 Methylococcaceae bacterium
GGAATACGGCTGATGCGGGCGGAGAGTTAAATCAAGGCTTCGCCGCCGGTTTATAAACTCCACGAGCACCCTAATCCATAGTAAAAACGAAAATAATACCTGAATCGGCTGAGTTGCAGAGTCCTGTGCACTCGACCTCATCACAGGAGCAGAGCGCAGCTCGATCGCTTCGTCTATCCGGAAAAACTGCATGGCGCGCTGCTGGAGTACTGCGCCAGCCTATCGGGATGATTCCGTACAGGCTTTAACATACTCTTGTGCAAGCTGTCTAATATGTAGCACTTGGCAGGTGGGGTCATATCAGAGGTAAGCGACGATGAATCGCGAGGATTACGAGTTTTTCAGACGGGAAATGGCGGGTGTTCAACCGATCAAGAAGGCCGAACAAGCCGTATTGGGACGAACGGTGGAGCGCACCCCTGGCCAGATTTATCGGCGCGAGGCGGCGCAGCGGCCGGTCGACAAAGATGAGAACTTCCTGACGACCGATTTTATCGAGTTTCTTCACCCCCTGACGATTCTCAGCTTCAAGCGTGAAGGTGTCCAAAACGGCGTATTCCGCAGATTGCGGCGAGGCGGTTACGCCATTGAGGCGACCCTTGATCTGCACCGGCTGACCGTTGAGCAGGCGCGCAGCGCGGTGTTTCGGTTCATTCGCGACTGCACACGCTATGACGTACGCACGGCCCTCATCAACCATGGCAAAGGCGGCCACGGGGATCGCCCCGCATTGATCAAGAGCTGTGTGGCGAAATGGTTACCGATGTTCCCGGAAATAATCGCGTTCCATAGCGCCGAGAAATTCCATGGCGGTGCCGGAGCCGTGTACGTGATGCTGCGCAAAAGCGAAAAGCTGAAGGAGCTGAGCCGCCAGCGCTTGGGTTTAGCCTCATGCAAACCGAAAGCTTGACAATAAACCGGTGGTGCCATCCCGTTAGCCAGACACCGAAAGTAATCGCTTGGATTATTTAAGCTCGAAGGAGATAGCCGAAGACGCCGTAAAAGCCATCGCCGCGCGATTCAACGCGGGCGACTCGGTTGTTGACATCCGGCCTTACGGGCGCGGCAACATTAACGATACCTTTTTGGTCACTTTCCACGGCCGGCAGCTGCGAAGGGCCATCCTCCAGCGCATCAACCCGACGGTTTTTCCCGAGCCGGTGCTCATCATGGAGAACCTCAGGACCCTGCTGGATCATGTGGATCAAAGTCGGCACAGACTTAAGGCGAAACTCCGTGGTCTTAAGCTGCCGCAAATACTTAAGACGCAAGAAGGCGAGGATTTCTATCGGGATGGTGAAGGCGGATTCTGGCGCGCCCTCAGCTTTATCGATGGCGCGCAGAGTATTGATACGCTTGAAAACCTCGCTCAGGCGGAAGCATTAGGCGCGACACTGGGGCTTTTTCATGTACTGCTGCATGACCTTGAAATCGAACGCCTGCATGATACGTTGCCGAATTTTCACGTTACGCCGCAATACTTGGCTCGCTACGATCAAATCTTCATACGCAGAGACGCTGCCGGGCGGTCCACCGCGATGGCCTGCTGTGTCGAATTCATTGAATCACGGCGCGGTGAAGTGCGGGTACTGGAAGATGCCCGCGATCGGGGCTTAATCGCGGTCCGTCCGATCCATGGTGATCCCAAGCTCAACAATATCTTGTTTCACGCACGGAGCGGCCGGCCGATGAGTCTCGTCGATTTCGATACCGTCAAGCCGGGACTTCTCCATTATGACATCGGAGACTGTCTCCGCTCCTGCTGCAACCGGGCTGGCGAAAGCCCGTCCCCATCCGCCACGGTCGAATTCGATCTCAAGATTTGCCGTGCTGTGCTGAAAGGCTATTTTTCCGTGGCCGATGAATGTCTCGCCGAGCGCGACTACGCTTACCTGCCTTCGGCAATCTGGCTCCTCCCGTTCGAACTGGGCCTGCGTTTCCTGACCGATTACCTAGACGGCAACCGTTATTTCAAGGTAGCTACGCCGGAGCAAAACCTGCATCGCGCCTTGACGCAATTCCGGCTGGTGGAGAGCATCGAACGCAATGAAATCGCAATTCGGCGAGCAATCGCCGAACTCAGCAACCATGGCTAGGGGCCAAAATCGACGCGATGCCTATCATGGGCTTGGCTTGGAGGCAGGACGAGGAACTTAACCTGTTCCTGAGACGGTACCGATTGAAGGGTGAGATAAACCGCACGATTGCGGCCTCAAGCTTTGAATTCACTGTTCCAGATGCCGCAGATTATCGTCAGCTATGGTGCCTCGGGCCGGAGTCGAACCGGCACGCCGTGTAAGGGCGCAGGATTTTAAGTCCTGTGTGTCTACCGATTTCACCACCGAGGCGGGAGCCAATGTATTCAGCAGGCCGATAAGTCTAACACTAACTCACAGTATCGTTAATGAGCTTATATTTGGCTGCCAAGCGGGTAAGCTCGACATCATTTTTAACGGCGACTTTTTCGTAAACCCGATAGCGATAGGTATTTACCGTTTTAGGGCTAATCGACAGCATCTCTGCTATTTCCTGTATCGATTTGCTCTGCAGAGTGAGAATCACGATCTGCATTTCGCGTTGCGACAAACTCTCAAAGGGTGACGACCAGTTGCCCGGCAAAGAGGCCAACGCGAGCTGATTGGCGACATCCGAACTCAAGTATTTTTGACCTCTATAGACTGTCCAGATGGCATTGATCAATTCATTAACAGGACAGTTCTTAGAAATGAATCCCTGTGCGCCCGCTCGCAGCAAATGATGAGGAAACGGTCCCTCCGCGTGGATACTCAAGGCAATGATCTTTGTTTCCGGATGCTTTTGCCTGATCTTTCTACTCGCTTCGATTCCGCCGATGCCCGGCATACTGATATCCATTAATATTACATCGGGCTTGAGTGCGTCCGCCTTTTCGATAGACTCTTCCCCGGACGATGCGACTCCAACGACTCTTATCCCACTGCTCTCGTTCAACAAATGTTCAATGCCGGAACGGACAAGCTCATGATCATCCACTAACAGGACGTTGACCATAATCAATAAACAGAGGCTTAAATAGTTGTAAACAGCAACGGTTAAGGAGTTAACGAATACCCCTTGTCTGCTGATGCTGCTCTACTTGAGAACTAACAGTCAAATGGAAAATACGGGACCAAACAGCTGTAGAAGCTCGGAACGTGGCCCGAATGGGATTTACCGAAAAGTTTAGACGAAATGACGGGACAAACTCAGCTCAGGATGAACCGGAAGAGCCTCTACGGGCGATCTTCCGGGGAAAGTGTCTTTTGCAGCTTTTTGATGGCATTGTTTTCTAGCTGCCGGATACGTTCGGCCGACACGTTGTGTTTAGCTGCCAAATCGTGCAAGGTCAGCTTTTTATCACGCATCCACCGGCTGGCTAGAATATCTTGACTACGCGGGTCCAGCTGCTCGATCGCTTCATGTAATTTATCGTGGTTATGCTGTCCCCAATTCGCCTCTTCCAGCAACTCCGCAGGATCAGCATTCGCATGTTGCAGGTAATGAATGGGAGATGAATTCGACGTCTCCTCTTTCTCGTCCTCGGCGCTCGCATCCAATGCGAGATCATGTTTATCTAGACGGCTCTCCATTTCATAGACATCGGTGACATTGACCCCCAATTCATCGGCAACCGCGTTGGCCTCCGCATGATTCAACCAGCCTAAACGCTTTTTCGCTCTGCGCAGATTAAAGAAAAGCTTACGCTGCGCCTTGGTCGTCGCAATTTTCACGATACGCCAGTTTTGAATGATAAATTCATGAATCTCGGCTCTGATCCAGTGTACGGCAAATGAGACCAGCCGAACGCCCACGTCAGGATCGAAGCGCTTGACCGCTTTCATCAAACCAATATTTCCCTCCTGGATAAGATCAGAAAAAGGCAAGCCATAGCCCTGATAACCCCGGGCGATATGTACGACGAAACGAAGATTGGCTAAAACCAGCTGGCGCGCGGCCTCCAGATCATTATGTTCCTGAAAACGCCTCGCCAGCGCCTGCTCTTCCTCGGCTTCAAGTCTCGGCATTCGATTCACCGCCGAAACGTAGTCTTCGATTGAACCCAGTGAAACATTGATAGGAAACGCTAAAGCGTTCGTCATAACAACCTCCTGCACGTTCTATTAGCTATCTTAGCAATCGGACAATTGGAGTGCTAATGTTGTATAAAGTTCTTGGGGATCATCGCCAGATAACCTCTTGAACGAATGGCCGACCCAACGGCTCGGCGCATCGCTTGGCCGCGCACCGATTCACAGACCGGCAAGACCCGTTAAGACGCCTCCTCTCCAAACAAGGCATCGACAAAGTTTTTTGCATCAAAATCCTGTAGATCGTCGACGCCTTCTCCGATGCCTATCCAGCGAATGGGGAATTTGAACTGCGAGGCTAACGCAAAGATCACGCCTCCCTTGGCGGTGCCGTCCAATTTCGTCAATGCGATGCCCGTCAAGCCAATGGCTTCGTTAAATAGTCTCGCTTGAGAGATGGCGTTTTGGCCCGTACCGGCATCCAGGATCAGCAAAACCTCGTGCGGGGCAGTCGCATCCAGTTTCCCGATGATCCTTTTGATTTTTTTCAGCTCGTCCATCAAGTTGGACTTTGTATGCAGGCGGCCTGCGGTGTCGACGATGAGAACACCCATTTCACGCGCCTGGGCGGATTGCATTGCATCGTAAACGACAGAAGCGGCATCTGCGCCCGTCTGCTGAGCAACGACCGGGATGCCATTACGGCCGCCCCAGCTTTGCAATTGCTCCACGGCCGCGGCCCGGAACGTGTCTCCCGCCGCCAGCATTACGCTGTGGCCTTCATCTTGAAGTCGCTTGGCCAGTTTACCGATGGTTGTCGTCTTGCCCACACCGTTTACGCCGACGACGAGGATGACGAACGGCTTGATTAAAGGCGGGATGCGCAGTGGGCGACTGCATGGCGCCAGAATGGCGTACAGATACTCACGCAGACGCGAAGTCAAAGTTGCCGCATCGCGCAATTCATGGCGTTCCAGGCTGGCTGTTAAGTTTCGAATGATCTCGTTGGTCGCCGAAACGCCCACGTCCGCCATCAATAATCTGGCCTCAAGCTGTTCCAAAAGGTCCTGATCGATCGCTTTTTTACCAAATGACAGATTCGCCAGAAAACTCGTTAGGTTTGTCCTGGTCTTTGCGAGCTGAGTTTTTAGGCGGCCAACCGGTCCTTCCGGCTCAAGCTCTGGCGTTATCTGAGCAGGAACCGCTTTTCTGACAGCGGGAATTGCGAAGCGAGACTCTGCGGTTGTGCTCCGTTGCTTCGTCTCACCGATGTCTCTCGGCTCTTCAACCACTGTTTGAGCCGCTGGCGAGGGTGCTGGCTTTGCCTTCCCTAGATGAAAATTGATATAAACCAGCGTCAACACCAGCAGGGCTCCGACAGCGTTGTGCCCTACGGTCCATGGCAACGGCAGGCGTAAAATAACGATTGCTATTCCAAGGCTTATCTCAAGCAACAGCAGAAAGCTCAACAGCACGCCCGCCCTGCTTAGCGTGGCAGCGCTCCGATTTGAAGTAATGCTGATAGCTACGGCACTCAACAGGAAAAACATCAAGGCCGCCGCTAAACGATGGGTCCAATGGATCGCTGCCCGCGCTGCTTGGGGCAGAATTCCGCTATCCGGGTGGCCCGCCCCGCCATCCCACAGCTGAAAGCCCCCACGATAATCGACGGCAGGCCACCACGATCCCAAGCAGGTCGGGAAATCGGGACACGCCGGCCCGGCATGGTTGGCGCTCATCCAAAGGCCCAAAGCCGTTTGTAGCATCGCGAGCAGCAGGGCCGAACACGCCATCCACCGTAACCGTTTTCCGGGAACCGGCGTTGCCTTGTCAGTTATCGGTTGCGAAGCACTCTCCAGGTAGATCCAATACAGGACCCCCAGCGTGAGAAAGCCGATCAACCGCTGGATGCTGACAGTTAGCGGCGAAGCCTTGAGTTCAATCACCTTGATATCTGGCAACGTCTCTAAAACGGCTAACCCCAGTGCCGTGAGCGATAGCAAGATCACGACGCGAGCGTTTTCCTTGGCTCGCAGAGCGAGGACAGCCAGAAACAAGATCGAGGCGCCCAAGACACCTTTCAGGAACCCAAGTACGAGTTCCCCTCGGGGTCTGGCGGCGTTCACCGCGTGGCGGGCGGCGGTGTCCTGTAGCGTCCTTGCCAGCTCAGCGTCATCGGCGATGGCTGTTCCCTTGCATCCGAACCAGTCCGGGCAACTTAGCCCCGTACTCGATATCCTGACGTACGCCTCGAGCACGACTACGCAGAACGCTAAAAGAACACAGAAAAGCGCGAATTTTTTAAACATGCAAAGACCGCGTAATGGCTATCGACGATTGGCTTCCGTATCGAACGGAATCAGCGGCTAGCGGAACCGCTGATCTATCCGATCTGTGAAGCGTTGAGCAGGTGTTGTAAATCCTTCACGGCTCCGTAAGGATCGAACCCAGGTTCATACCACATCATGAGATTACCAAGAGGATCCATGATCAAGACCGTGCCGTCATCGATCGATTGACCGATCGCATCCTCAAGTTTTTTTTGCAGCGCAGGAGAAACGCCAAGGAGCAGCAGCGTTTCGTCTTTCAATTGGTCCTTCAGAGCTTCAGCATCCGTAACAGGCGTGAGCAACAGCCTTCGCACGCGGAAGATTTCCCTGTTGAGCATCAGCCTGATTTGCCTCGTTTTATATAAAGCATCTTGGCATGCCTCGCTGCAGACACTCTTGACGGTTTGCACGAGCACCCAACGGCCCTTGATTTCCATGGATTCCGCGCTAGACCCGGCCTGAGCGAAAAGCTCATCATAGCTTAACGGTCTCGGCGGTATGATCAAATGTCCATAATTGCTTTTCGCGGTCAACCACTGAGGATTTTGCTTGGCATACCAGGCCAGTGCGATCGGCAAAAAGGAGATGAAGGCGATCATGATGACCAGCCAGCGATTGCGCTTAGAAGGGTTCTGGGTCATATTTAAAAATCAACGTCAAGCGCCGTTTCTTGCTTCAAAGCTTCTCCAGACAAACAGAATCGCCAGCGTCAATGCAAACGCGAACCATTGCAGCGCATAGGCACGGTGGCGTTCCGGAAACAATACGGCGGGCCGCCATGCGCGGAGATAACCTTCACCCGCGGTTGCGTCCAGCAATACTTGATAAGGCAGCACATTGTAGCCAAATAGACCGGCGAGATACCGGCTGTCGATGACTTGAACGACGGCTGGCCACTCGCCGCTCGGCACTTCTGCGTCTTTCAGCGTTAGCCCGACAGCGGGAAATTTTTCGATCGTTCCGGTAATACGGACGCGCTTTTGCAAAACGTCCAAGCGAGGACGCATGGAGCGATCTTCACCTACCGGAATCCACCCTCTATTGACCAGAACTAATACGTCTGTGCCTTCGATTTGCAGCGGCGTCAGCACAAAGTAACCTGCTTGACCCTCGAGTACCTGGTTGTCGAGCAATATTTGATGCCGCGTATCGTATTCACCGGTAACGATGACTTTTCGATAACGCATCTCCAGGACATCATGGTTGTCTTGCTTTAGTACAATGGGTTGATCCCGCTGGTGCTGATCGTATAAATTCATCAAAGCCTGCTTGTCCTTGGCGCGATTTAGCTGCCAGACTCCCAAACCTACAAACAAGAGGATGAGCAGGAAAGTCAGCAGAAAAAGCGATAAGCTGGGTTTGAATCGATAGGTTTCTGATTGGAACATTCGGCGTGGCAGATCAGCTTATAATTTGACTCATCATTATTCCTTAATGCTTATGTTTTATAAGACATTCGTGGTCTTCGTATTACTATTGATAGTCATGAGTTTAGGGTCAGCC
The DNA here is from genome assembly GCA_902812445.1 of Methylococcaceae bacterium. Taxonomy (GTDB): domain Bacteria; phylum Pseudomonadota; class Gammaproteobacteria; order Methylococcales; family Methylococcaceae; genus CADDZF01. The sequence continues at coordinate 7,880 of CADDZF010000099.1, forward strand.
CTCTTCTATCTGTTACGAGATAAAAGCCAATCCACCCGGACCGTCAAAGCATTGACCTTTAGAATCGGCCTGTCACTGGCCTTGTTCTTTTTATTGCTTATCGCCTACTACATTGGCCTGATAACGCCACATGGCATTAACCCAGGCCGCATCCCGCCACATGGATCAGTAGACCCGCTGCAGCCCTAAGGATTTTGATGGACCTCTATGGCTAGGCGGCGCTGAGACGAGAAACCGATTGATCGACGCCTATGGGGTAAAAAAAAGGCGCTACCAAGTAGCGCCTTTGATCGCGTATACGACCTACAGCCAGTAAACAAATATGAAAAGACCCAGCCAGACCACGTCGACAAAGTGCCAATACCAGGCCGCCGCTTCAAAAGCAAAATGGTGTTCGGCGCTAAAATGACCTTGCAGACTACGCAATAAAATGACCGTAAGCATGATGGCGCCGATAGTGACGTGTAGTCCGTGGAAACCCGTCAACATAAAAAACGTGGAACCGTAGATGCCCGAACCCAAGGTCAAGCCCATTTCGGTATAGGCGTCATGGTACTCATACGCCTGCAAGCTGACGAACAGGAATCCCAAAACCACTGTAGCGATCAGGCCTTTGATGAGTTGACGCCGGTTACCTGCTAAAAGCCCCCAATGCGCCCACGTCACGGTTCCTCCGCTACTCAATAGAATGAGCGTATTCAGTGCCGGTATTCCCCAAGCAGCCATAGGCTCGAATTCACCGCCCACGTGACCCGGCCCGTTGGTGGGCCATGCGGCGCTGAAATCAGGCCAAATATTTTTCGTAGCCTCGAAAGCGCCCTCACCTCCCAACCATGGAACGGCATATGAGCGGGCATAATAAAGGCTGCCGAAGAAGGCGGCAAAGAACATGACCTCTGACACGATGAACCAGACCATGCCCCAACGGAATGAACCATCCACTTGATTATTGTAACTACCGGCCTGGCTCTCCTTGATAACCGTGCCGAACCAGCCGATCAACATGGTAATCATGATGATTGCACCCAATATCATGACGTATCCGCCCGTGTGAGACCCGGTCAGCTTGCTGGCAAAGCCGGCCAGCAATGTCGTCAACCCGATAGACCCCACGATTGGCCAGTTCGCCCTGTGGGGTAAATAGTACTTGGTCGCCATTTCTTCCTCGGTTGATTGTCGTTAATTTCTTGCTTTGTCGGTTACATCAAAGAACGTATAGGCCAGCGTCATATCGACAACGTCTTGCGGCAGTGCAGGGTCGATTACGAATCTGACCGGCATTTCCTTTTCCTTGCCCGGTTCGAACTCCTGCTTGGAAAAGCAAAAGCATTGGGTTTTCTGTAGATATCGGGCTGCCAGTCCTGGAGCGATACTCGGGACAGCCTGTCCAGTGACCACTTTTCCAGAGAGGTTTTGCGCATAAAATTTGACGGTGTAATACTGTCCCGGAATCACTTTGAGCTTGGATATTTCAGAACGAAAGCTGAGCGGCATGGTTGCGTTTAAGGACGTGATAAACTCGAGTGTTACCGTTCTTTTCTGGTCTATTTCGTATCCCGCCTCTTTTCTTGCGCTAATCTCGGGTTTTCCATTCAGACCCGTTACTTGGCATAACAGATCATAAAGGGGAACCATGGCAAAGCCGAATCCAAACATTGCTAGCGCAACCAGCATGATTCTGCCGGCGGTGCGGATATTTGAGGCGCGTGCACCAGGCGTAATCATTTAAATCCCAGGTTCAGGTAAATGGATGCAATATAAAAGCCGATTGCAATGATCCCGACAATAATCGCCAGTATTAAATTTCTATGTTTTAAGTCCATATCGTTTCAGGATGCCCCGTTGTCCATCCCGAGGCATACAATTATAAAGGCTATTTGATTTCCGGCGCGACGGTAAAGCTGTGATAAGGGGGCGGGGACGGCAAAGTCCACTCCAGACCATATGCGCTGGCGCCTTCCCAGACTTCGGCGGATGCTTTGCGTCCTCCGCGAACGGCTTTGATCACGACGTAGAGGAAGATTAACTGGGCAAAGCCGAAGATGAATGCTCCTATAGTCGAAATCATATTGAACTCGGCAAACTGTACGGCGTAATCGGGTATCCGACGCGGCATGCCGGCCAGCCCCAAAAAGTGCTGAGGAAAAAACAAGACATTAACCGAGATAACAGACAGCCAGAAATGTAACTTGCCCAATCTCTCGTCATACATATGGCCGGTCCATTTCGGCAGCCAGTAATACACCGCGCCGATGATGGCGAAGACAGCCCCGGGCACAAGCGTATAATGAAAATGCGCGACGATGAAATAGGTATCGTGGTACTGCAGATCGGATGAAGGCACCGACATCATCAAGCCGGTAAATCCGCCCACCGTAAAAAGTACGACGAAGGCCACCGCCCACAACATTGGGGTTTCGAATGTCATCGCGCCTTTCCACATGGTGGAAACCCAGTTGAACACCTTGACGCCTGTCGGTACCGCGATCAGCATCGTCGCGTACATGAAAAACAACTCGCCGGCAATGGGCATTCCGACCGTGAACTGATGATGCGCCCATACGATAAAGGAGAGAAAAGCAATCGAGCCGGTTGCATAGACCATCGAGCTGTACCCGAACAGCGGCTTCCGTGCGAAGGTGGGAATAATCGATGAAATGACACCGAATGAAGGCAGGATCATGATGTAGACTTCCGGATGACCGAAAAACCAGAATAGATGCTGGTACAGAACCGGGTCTCCGCCACCTGCCGCATTGAAGAAGCTGGTACCGAAAAATTTATCGGTCAGCAGCATGGTGACGGCACCGGCAAAAACCGGCATTACGCCGATCAACAAGAATGCCGTCACCAGCCAGGTCCAGACAAACAGCGGCAACTTCATCATGGTCATCCCCGGGGCGCGCATGTTGAAGATCGTGACGATGATATTGATCGCCGCCATGATGGAGGAAATCCCCAGCATATGGATCGAGAATATGGTAAATGGCAAATGATTACCGGCCTGCAGAATCAAAGGCGGATACAGGGTCCAGCCGGCAGCGGGCGCGCCGCCTTCGAAGAAGAGCGTGCTGACGAGTAAGAGGGCTGCAAAGGGGAGAATCCAGAAGCTCCAGTTATTCATCCGCGGGAGCGCCATATCGGGTGCGCCGATCATGATCGGTATCATCCAGTTCGCCAGACCCGCAAAAGCGGGCATCACCGCGCCAAACACCATAACCAGCGCGTGCAGGGTCGTCATCTGATTGAAAAATGCCGGATCGACGAGCTGCAGTCCCGGCTGGAACAGCTCCGCCCTTACAACGAGCGCCATGGCGCCGCCTACGAAAAACATGATGAGCGCGAAAACCAGGTAAAGGGTGCCGATATCTTTATGATTGGTCGTAAATATCCATCTCGCTAAACCC
>CADDZF010000100.1 GCA_902812445.1 Methylococcaceae bacterium
AATACCCTGACGCAAATGGTCCATGGCGGCAAGATGTTCCTTCCAGTGGTTATCCAGCGTTTGCAGCATGACCGATTTTTCAAAATGGCGCATGATTTCACCACCTATCATGGCGGTTTTTTCGGCATACTGACGGTCCACCACCTCGACGATATGATCTCTTAGCGTTTCTTCTTGAAGGCTCGGATCTTCATCGAGAAGCCTCTGAACCGGGATCATGGCGCCCAGTTCACGTTCCAGAACCTCTTCGAGACCCTTGATGTCCCATTGTTCTTCGAGCGTATGCGGAACAATGTGCTGACTGAATATCTCGTTGACGACTTCATGGCGAAATTCAGTGATGGTCTCCGAAATGTCTTCAGCCCGCATCAAATCTTCACGCTGCTGATAGATCACCCTCCGCTGATCGTTCGCTACGTTATCGTACTCGAGCAATTGTTTACGAATATCGAAGTTGCGCGCTTCTACCTTGCGCTGCGCGTTCTCGATCGCCCGCGTCACCCACGGATGTTCGATCGCCTCTCCTTCTTTCATGCCGAGCCTTTGCATGATCGCGGCAACCCGCTCAGAAGCGAAAATGCGCATCAGATTGTCCTGCAGAGAAAGATAAAATCGCGTGGAGCCGGGATCGCCTTGCCGTCCCGAGCGACCGCGCAGCTGATTGTCGATACGGCGAGATTCGTGGCGCTCCGAGCCGACCACGTGTAGTCCCCCGCTCTTGATCACTTGTTCATGACGCATTTGCCATGCCGTCCGAGCCTGCGACCTGACGGCTTCATCCGGCGGATCGATTCCGTCCAGTTCGACTTCGAGGTTGCCCCCCAGAACGATGTCGGTACCGCGTCCGGCCATATTGGTGGCAATGGTCACTGCGCTCGGCCTTCCCGCCTGCGCGATGATGTACGCTTCCTGCTCGTGATGCTTGGCATTAAGTACTTGATGTTCTATTTTTTCTTGCTTCAGCAGTGAGGATAGATACTCCGAGTTCTCGATGGACGTCGTTCCGACCAGCACCGGCTGGCCCCGCTTGGTGCAGTCCTTGATGTCTTCCAGAATTGCGGCATATTTTTCCTTGACCGAAAGATAAACCAGATCGCCCATGTCGTTGCGAATCATCGGCATATTGGTCGGAATGACGATGACTTCAAGGCCATAGATTTGCTGAAATTCAACGGCCTCGGTATCTGCCGTACCGGTCATGCCAGCCAACTTGTGATAAAGGCGAAAATAGTTCTGAAAGGTAATGGAGGCCAGCGTCTGGTTCTCGCTTTGAACCGGCACGTTTTCCTTGGCCTCGATTGCCTGATGCAGGCCCTCCGACCACCGCCTTCCCGGCATGGGGCGGCCCGTAAACTCGTCCACAATGATGACCTGGTTATCGGCGACGATGTAGTCGACGTCCTTCTGAAACAGCACGTGAGCGCGTAGGGCCGCATTGATGTAATGCATGAGCCGAATGTTTACCGCATCGTACAAGCTCTTGTCGGCATCCATAAGCTCGTATTTCATCAGCAGTTGTTCGATTTTCTCATGTCCCTCCTCAGTCAGATAAACCTGACGCGCTTTTTCGTCGACGCTGTAATCGCCGGGCGCGTCTTCTTTCTCCTGCCGGGTAAGGCTAGGGATCAGCCGGTTTACTTTATGGTAGAGATCAGTCTGCTCCTCGGTGGGGCCCGAAATGATCAGCGGCGTTCTGGCTTCATCGATGAGAATCGAATCGACCTCGTCGACGATCGCGTAATTCAGCCCGCGCTGCACTTTTTGCTCCAGACTGAAAGCCATGTTGTCGCGAAGGTAGTCGAAGCCGAACTCGTTGTTGGTACCATAAGTGATGTCCGCGGCATAGGCCTGTCGCCGCTGCTCCTGATCCAGGCCGCTGACGATGACGCCGGTCGTCAGGCCCAGAAAATGGTAGACTTTGCCCATCCAGTCGGCATCGCGGCGCGCCAGGTAATCGTTTACCGTCACGACGTGCACGCCGTGACCCGGCAGAGCGTTCAGATAAACGGCCAAGGTCGCAACCAGGGTCTTACCTTCGCCGGTTTTCATTTCGGCTATTTTGCCCGCATTGAGCACCATACCGCCGATCAGCTGGACGTCGAAATGACGCATGTTTAAGGTACGCCGGGCCGCTTCCCGAACCGCCGCAAAGGCTTCCGGCAACAGCGCGCCGAGCGTCTCACCCTGTTCCAGACGCGCGCGAAGCTCCTGGGTTTTACCGCTCAGTGCCGCATCAGGCAGCTCTGCGAACTCCGGCTCCAAGGCATTGATCTTTTTTACCAGCTTTCGGTTTCTCTTGATCAGCCGCTCATTCCGGCTGCCAAAAATGTTTTTGACCAGCTTGCCTAGCATGTTTTTTTATTCCGGTGCATCGTATGATTAGCCCGAGGATAATACAGCAATAGAAACGATATTTATAATGGCCGTGAGCGCTTACGGAGATGGGGATGCAGGCAGGCGGCCGGACGCGGAAGATCGGGACAAAGGTCGTGATTTTCATGAAGGATGCCGCTCGAGGCAGCCTTATGAGAACCCCACCCGAGCGTATCCCTTAGCTACGTAAGGCTTATCGGCTCGAGGACGAGCGATTGAGAGAGACCAAGGTTCGGCATATCGCAAGGTCAGACCGGCAACTATGAGCGCACAACCCATCGCCAGCTTTATCAACCATCGTCGTCACCAATCTCTGCTGCAGAGGCTCGATACCCATAAGAGGATGCTTGTTCTTATAAGGCGCGTGTTACCCTTGCCACTGCGCGATCATTGCCGCGATTGCTGCCGCAAAAAAGGCGCGCTGATCCTCTTTTCGGATTCACCCCTCTGGAGCTCGCAGCTGCGTTTTTATGCGCCCGCGATATTAACGGCGTTGACCGCCGAGGGCGGCTTCAATATCGCCGAAATTCGGGTATGCCGGCTGCCGTCACTGGGCTCGGCGCCATCGCCATCCCGCAAATTGACGATCCCGTCCAGAAGCATGATTCAACTGATTAAAGCGAGCATGGCGAACAGTCCATCGGACGAGCTTAAGGCGGCTTTCGCCCGGCTGGGTGAAACGCTGGAGCGGCAGAGCAGCGCTTAGAGCGAGAAAACTTGTTGATTCTCCTCCAGCAGCTGCCGGGCTAAGCCCTGCTGCCCGAGTGCGCGCCCTGCAAGGGTCGCATATAGGAAATCGGCACGTGTTCCTCATCGGTGAAGGTCACCGACTCCCAGGCGCTCTTGTTTTTCAGGAGTTCCTTCAGCAAACAGTTGTTCAGGGCATGGCCCGATTTATAGCCGGTAAATGAACCGATCAGGCTGTGGCCTAGCAGATAGAGATCGCCGATGGCGTCCAGAATCTTATGCTTGACGAATTCATCCGCGTAGCGAAGACCGTCCTCATTCAGGATGCGGTAGTTGTCGACCACGATGGCGTTATCGATGCTGCCACCGAGGGCCAGTTTATTCTTTCTTAGCGCTTCAATATCGCGCATGAACCCGAACGTCCGAGCACGACTGACCTCTTTTACAAACGAGGTCGATGAGAAGTCGATGCTGGCTGTTTGTGCTTCTTTCCGGAATGCCGGGTGATCGAAATCAATGGTGAATGTCACTTTAAAGCCATCAAACGGCTCAAACGATGCCCATTTATCGCCCTCTTCCACGCGAAGTCTTTTCTTGATCCTTATAAAACGCTTCGGAGCTTCCTGCTCCTCCACGCCGGCAGACTGGATGAGGAAAACGAAAGGACCTGCGCTGCCATCCATGATCGGCACTTCCGGGGCGCTCACATCCACATAGGCATTGTCGATTCCGAGTCCTGCAAAGGCGGAGAGCAGATGCTCCACGGTCGAGATGGTGACGTTTCCGCGCGCCAGCGACGTCGAGAGGCGCGTATCGCCAACATTTTCAGGTTTAGCTTCGATCACGACCGCTTCAGCCAAGTCCACGCGCCGAAATTGGATACCGGTATTCGATGCTGCCGGCCGCAATGTAAGATAAATTTTCTCGCCCGTATGCAAACCTATCCCGGTTGCTCTAATCACGTTTTTCAGCGTTCGCTGCTTGATCATCTGTCTCTCCGCTAAGCCCTGTTGTATGTAAGCGAATTCCATAGGCATCGACCTGGATGGCACGAGATGTGCCATCCCTGCGGCTCAATGGCGCTTAACAGCCCATCTATTCGTTGGTTACTATTAGCGATAATCCCTCTCATTGCAAGCCATTCCGTTATCCAGGCCTAATCTGCCTGTCGCCTGAGAAAGGCCGGGATATCGAGATACTCGAGGTCCATCTCTCGTTTTGACTCAGGAGCCATATCCTGTTTCGGGCGCGTGCGGTGGATGGTCGGGCGCTGCAACTGATCGTAATCGATCTCTCCGTTGTGTTTTTGCACCAGTTTAATGGACGTTTCGTTGCTCTGATGATTGGCCAAGCCGGTAGCCACCACGGTCACCCGTATTTCATCGTGTAGATCCGGATCGATCACCGTGCCGATCACGACCATGGCGTCTTCGGATGCGAAATCCTTCACGGTGTTGCCGACTTCATCGAATTCACCGATAGCCAGATCGAGCCCCCCGGTAATATTGACGAGAATGCCGTGTGCGCCCTGTAAATTAATGTCCTCCAAGAGCGGGCTGGCGATCGCTTTTTCCGCCGCTTGCCGCGCACGGCCATCGCCGCTCGCAATACCGGTACCCATCATCGCCATGCCCATTTCGGCCATGACCGTGCGCACGTCCGCGAAATCGACGTTGATCAGTCCCGGCCGTGTAATCAGATCGGCGATGCCCTGCACAGCACCCAGCAGTACGTCATTGGCGGCGGCAAAAGCGCTGAGCAGCGTGACGTCCTTACCGAGTACCGGCAATAGCTTCTCGTTGGGAATCGTGATCAAGGAATCGACGAACTGAGCCAGCTCCTCGATGCCTTTTTCCGCCACCAGCCGCCTTTTCTTGCCCTCAAATGGAAACGGCTTGGTGACTACCGCAACGGTCAGAATGCCCGCTTCCCGGGCTATTTCAGCGATCACCGGCGCGGCGCCGGTACCGGTCCCACCGCCCATACCGGCCGTGATGAAAACCATATCAGCCCCGTCAATCACCTCCTGAATGCGGTCCCGATCATCCAGTGCCGCCTGCCTGCCGACTTCAGGATCCGCGCCGGCGCCCAAGCCTTTGGTCAAGGCGCTGCCCAACTGGATGACCGAACGGGAATAAATGCTCTTCAGCGCCTGGGCGTCCGTATTGGCGCAGATGAAATCGACGCCTTCTATAGTGCTCTCTACCATGTGGTTGACGGCATTGCCACCACCACCGCCCACGCCGATTACTTTGATCACCGCGCTCTGGCTATAAGAATCTACTAATTCGAACTTCATTTTATGACCTCATAAAATAGTTATTTAAGCCACTGTAGCCGCTTGATTAAAAGTTGCCTTGAAACCAGTTCTTCATGCGCGTCCAAATGCTCTTGAAACCGCTTCCGCCCATTATGTTTCTGTCTCCAATCACGTGATGTTGCCGGCCGAACAGCAAGAGCCCCACGCCGGTCGCATAAGCCGGATTGCGGATCACCTCTTTCAGCCCACTGGCGTACTGAGGTAAACCGAGACGTACGGGCACGTGAAAAATTTCCTCCGCCAGCTCTACCAACCCTTCCACTTTTGAACTGCCGCCGCACAAGACGATGCCGGCGGCGATCAACTCTTCGAATCCGCTTCGGCGCAATTCGGACTGCACCAGCAGCAACAACTCCTCGTAACGCGGCTCGACAATTTCGGCAAGACTCTGCCGAGCGATTTGTCGAGGCGGGCGATCGCCAATGCTCGGAACGTCAATCGTATCCTCCATCTTGGCCAGTTGCGTCAGCGCACAGGCGTGCTTAATCTTGATTTGTTCGGCAAACTGAGTCGGTGTCCGCAAGGCGACGGCGATGTCATTGGTCACCTGATCGCCCGCAATGGGAATGACTGCCGTATGGCGCACTGCGCCGTCCGTGAATATCGCGATGTCCGTCGTGCCGCCACCGATGTCGACCAGACAGACGCCCAAGTCCTTTTCGTCTTCGGTCAAAACCGCCGCGCACGACGCCAGTTGCTCGAGAATAATGTCCTCGACTTCCAGTCCGCAGCGGCGTATGCATTTAATGATGTTCTGCGCCGCGCTGACCGCTCCCGTCACGATATGCACCCTGGCTTCCAGCCGAATACCGGACATGCCGATCGGCTCTTTGATGCCCTCTTGGCGATCAATCAAGAATTCCTGCGGGAGGATGTGAAGAATTCTCTGATCAGCCGGTATGGCGACCGCACGGGCCGAATCAATCACCCGATCGACATCGCCCTGGGTCACTTCGCGATCCCTGATGGCGACGATCCCGTGTGAATTGAGGCTGTTGATATGCCTGCCCGCAATGCCGGCATAGACCGCATGAATGCGGCAGCCGGCCATGACCTCAGCAGCGTCAACGGCCTTCTGGATCGACTGCACGGTCGTTTCCAGATTCACGACCACGCCTTTTTTCAATCCTTTTGAAGGATAAGCGCCCATGCCGACGACTTCGATATTTCCTTCATCGTTGATTTCGCCGACGACGGCCGCTACCTTGGACGTACCTATATCGAGTCCAACGATCAAATTGCGCTCATGCTTTCGTGACATGGTGGTCTTCCAAGGCCCTATTTTTTAATCTTAGATTCGCCGACTGTCCCGATCGGGAAGCGTGATCTCGTGTTCACTTTTGAGACGATCCGCGCCCGCTCTCGGATGCAGCGAAAAGCCGTTGGGATAGCGTAAGTCCACCTTTCCGATCGCCTTGATCCTTTCTGCGCCGAGCCTCGGCAGCAAGGCCAGAAAACGGTCCAGCGCGCTGACGGGATCCTGCCGGCCGAAATGGATTTCCATACCGTCCGCTAACTTGACGATCAGAGCTCTGCGTTTGCTGAAGTAGAGCGTGGCGAGGCGCATTCCGCTCTTATCTAACCGGTCAGACAAGTTTTTCAGCAAGGCCAGCAAAAACAGTTCTTGGCCCTCGGCGCCCTGAATCACCGGCAGCTGCGCAAAATCCTTTATGTTATCGGGCGAAAACCGCACTCCTTGCTCGCTTAGCAGGCTTCTGCCGCCCCAGCGCACCGATGGTATTTGCTCGGTCAGCCGCAAAATAATCGTGTCCGGCCAAAGCCTTACCACACGGGCCTGGTGTATCCACGCCACGCGTTTGGCCGCGGCTTCCACTGCACGCAGGTCAATCGAAAAATAACCGCCCTTCAAACGCGGAGCGACCGTTTCGCGCACTTGCGCCACATCAACGTGGCGGGTATCTCCCTCCACTCGGACAAAGCGGATCGGATAGGCCGTCTCGTCATGCGCCCGCCGCCAAATCAGCCCCGCCACCACCGCAGCCGTGATCATTACCAAAATCAACAGTGTCTTGCCGGCTCTGCTGCGAAGTCGGCTCTCTTTACCCGACATGCGAAGAGCCTATTGACGCCGTCGAGGCGATTTATCCAGACTGGTTTCCAGAATGCACCAGACCAGTTGATCGAATCCAATGCCGGCGACGCGCGCCGCGAGTGGTACCAGACTATGATCGGTCATGCCGGGAACCGTGTTCACTTCGATCAGCCAGGGGCGCCGTTCGGCGTCCAGCAAAAGATCCACCCGTCCCCAGCCGCTGACGCCGATCACCCGGCAAGCTTCTAGCGCCAAGGCTTGCAACGCCCGCTCCTGCTCGGCGGGAAGGCCGCAAGGGCAGTGATAGAGCGTGGTCTCGGCGCGGTATTTGGCGTCGAAGTCGTAAAAGACGTGCGGCGTTTCCAGCCTGATCAATGGCAGTGGCGCTTGATCCAGCATGCCGACGGTATATTCGGCGCCGCTCACCCACGCTTCGGCAAAGGCTGCACAATCATACTGGGAGGCTTTCATCCACGCTTCGGTCAGCTCATCTTTGTTTTCCGCTCTGCTCATGCCGATGCTGGAGCCCTCTTGGGCCGGCTTGACGATGACCGGAAAACCCAGGGTCTCGATACAGCGATCGATATCCGCGGCCGTACCAATCATCTGCCAGCCCGGCGTGGGAAGCCCTGCACCCAGCCAGCACAGTTTGGTTCGCAGTTTATCCATGCTCAGGGCGGAAGCCAGAACCCCGCTGCCCGTGTAAGGCAGGCCCACGGCTTCCAGCGCGCCCTGCAGTACTCCGTCTTCACCGCCGCGTCCGTGTACGACATTGAAAACCCGGTCGTAGCGGTCCTTTTGTAGAGCATCGAGCGGATGCTCATCGACGTCGATGCCTACCGCGTCAATTTCCTGGCGTAACAGTGCCGCGAGCACGGCCTGACCACTGATGAGAGAAATCTCCCGCTCCGCCGCCGCACCGCCCATGACGACCGCCACCTTGCCGAACGCGGCTGGATCGTGCACTTGCCTGCGCACTAATCGACTTTCCATGGGCTGTGTTTTTCGCCGACGATGTGAACTTCCGGGTGCAGTCGCACACCTTGCCTGGTTTCGACCTCTGCCCGAACATAGTCGATCAACGTTTCGATATCGAGCGCCGTCGCGCCGCCGGCATTGAGGATGAAATTGGCGTGTTTTTCCGATACGCAGGCAGCGCCGATGCGGTGTCCCTTAAGACCGCACGCCTCAATCAGACGGGCCGCGTGGTCATCTTGCGGGTTCCTAAATACCGAGCCGCAATTCGGCACATGGGTCGGCTGCGTCGCGGCCCGCCGAGCGAGCAGCAGGCTGATTTTTGCGCGGCTCACGCTTGCCTCGCCGGGCTGAAGACGCAGCACCGCGGAGATGAAATATTCACCCGCCGCGCCACGCACGCTGCGGTAACCGATGGTAAATTGGCTCGCCTTGCGAAGCTTTGCATCGCCCGTCCGGGTGATCGTCTCCACCTCGCTTACCAGACGCCACGTCTCGCCGCCAAAGGCACCGGCGTTCATCGCCAAGGCACCGCCCAGCGTGCCCGGTATACCGGCCAGGAACTCGGCGCCGGCGAGTCCCTGGTCGGCGCAAAATCGGGCGACACGCGCACAGGGCACACCGGTCTCGACATAAATGTGCAGATCATCGATTCGGTGCATCCGTTTGAGTCGGCCCAGCGTACAGATTACCGTGCCGGGCAGTCCGCCGTCGCGTACCAACAGATTTGTGCCGAGCCCCAGCCAGAACAAAGGTTCGTGCTCAGGCAAAGCACCGAGAAAAGCCACCATATCATCTCTGTCCGCCGGTTGATAAAACCGCTGCGCGGGTCCGCCGACGCGCCACGAGGTATGGCTGGCCAGCGGCTCGTCGTAGTAAAGATCGCCTTTAAAGCTCGGTCCGGACGGGTATCCCGGGCGATCCGGCCGCCCTTTGAAAGCATTCATCAAAACTTCCGCGCCGCTCGCCAGAGTGCCCCAAGCTGTTTCGGCAATTCGCCCGCCACCGCGCCGATATTGCCGGCGCCTAGCGTCAGCAGCACATCACCGGGCTTCAGGATACCGGGCAAGACCTCGATCAGCTCACTGGTTTTTTCCACAAAAACCGGATCAATCTGGCCCCGGACCCGAATTGCCCGGGACAACGAGCGACCGTCGGCGCCGTCCAGGAAGGGCTCGCCGGCCGCATAAACGTCGAGCAGAACCAAAACGTCGGCTTGCGAGAGCGTGCTCACGAAGTCGTCGAACAAATCCCGCGTCCGCGTATAGCGGTGCGGCTGAAAAGCCATCACCAAGCGCCGATTCGGCCATGCATGGCGGGCGGATTCGAGGGTCGCCGCAATCTCACGCGGATGATGTGCATAATCGTCGACGAAGGTCACACGATCGTGCTTGAAAGGCAGCTCCGCGTTGATCTGAAAGCGCCGTCCTATGCCCTTGAAGTCGGCTAGCGCTGTTAGCATCGCGGTATCGTCTATATCGAGCTCGCTGGCGACGGTGATGGCGGCCAGAGCATTGAGCAGATTGTGCCGACCCGGAAGATTCAACCTAACATGCAACGGGTCGCGATCGGCGCGGACGACGGAAAACCGTGTGGTCAGGCCGTGTTGTACTGGGTTGAGCGCCATGACGTCCGCATCGGCGCTGAGGCCATAGGTTTTCACCGGCTTGCTGATCTGCGGCAGGATCGCCCTCACGCCAGGGTCATCCAGGCAAACGACCGCCAGGCCGTAGAACGGCACGTGGTGCAGAAACTCGACGAAGGTGCTTTGCAGGCGCTGATAGTTGCCGCCGTAGGTCTCCATATGATCGCGATCGATATTGGTGATGACGGCGATCATCGGCTGCAAGTACAAAAACGAACCGTCACTCTCGTCCGCCTCGGCGACCAGATAGGTGCTCTTGCCGAGCTGCGCGTTGGAGCCCACGCTATTCAGCCGACCACCGATGACGAACGTTGGGTCTAGCCCGGCTTCAGCCAGGAGACTTGCCGTCAGGCTGGTCGTCGTGGTCTTGCCGTGAGTACCCGCAATGGCGATGCCATAGCGGAACCGCATCAACTCGGCGAGCATCTCGGCGCGCGAGATGACGGGTACTTTATGGCTACGCGCCGCTTCGATCTCCACGTTGCTGCGCTGGACCGCGGTTGATACCACCACCACCTCGGCTTGTTCTACATTGGCCGCCTGATGCCCCAATTGAACGCGGGCGCCGAGTTCGACCAATCGCTGGGTATTGGCGTTGTCATGAAGGTCCGAGCCAGTGACTTGATAGCCGAGGTTGAGCAGCACTTCGGCGATGCCGCTCATGCCTGCGCCACCAATACCGACGAAGTGGATGTTGCGGACGCGATCCATGCCGTATTGCCCGATGACCTGCTGCGGAATTCTCACCGGCCGGCCTCCCGCAGGCAGATATCCGCTACCACCTGCGCAGCATCCGGCCGCGCCAGCGCGCGTGCCTGCTGCGACATGGTTCTCAGGCGCGACTGATCGCACAGGAGTTGGGTGAGTACTTCGGTCAAACGAGCCGGGTTGAACTCGCTCTGCGGAATCAACAGCGCGGCTCCGGCCCCGGCAATATAGCGAGCATTTTGCATCTGATGGTCATCGACGGCATGAGGAAAAGGCACCAGCACCGCGGGCAGCCCTGCCGCCATCAACTCGCTGATGGTCATGGCGCCTGCCCGGCAAACTGCAAGATCCGCCCACTGATAGGCTTCGTCCATGTTTTCGATGAAGGCTTCCACGCGCGCGACGATGCCTTTCTGATCGTAGCGCGCCTGCGTTTGCGCACGCATCGCCTGCCCGGTCTGATGCCACACATTGATGCGTCC